>DASQPY010000028.1:0-2172 GCA_035643735.1 Actinoallomurus sp.
AGCTCGACTCCGAGCTGCACGACCTGTACCCGGAAGCGGGCGCGGTCCACGACGGGCTCGACGCGGCCGAGGTGAGCGCCGGCCGCGGGGTGCTGCTCGCCGCCGTCGATGAGACGGCGGGCGACCTGCTCGGCTGCGGAGCCGTGCGGCTGCGCGAACCGGGGATCGCCGAGATCAAGCGGATGTACGTCCGGCCGCATGCCCGCGGTCGTGGGATCGGCAGGGCGCTCCTGAGTGCGCTGGAGGCCGAGGCCGAGGCACTCTTCGCCGACCGTGTGGTGCTCGAGACCGGAGCTCGCCAGCTCGAGGCCGTCGAGCTCTATCGTCGCGCCGGATACGTCGAGATCGAGCGTTTCGGGGAGTATGCCGACTCGCCGCTGAGCCTCTGCATGTCGCGCACGCTCCACTAGACGGTATGGAGGTCCGGGCTGGGGCCTCGCCACATGTGATCGTGGGTTGCCGGGCAGGAGCGGGTCCTGGCTG
Source organism: Actinoallomurus sp. (assembly GCA_035643735.1). Taxonomy (GTDB): domain Bacteria; phylum Actinomycetota; class Actinomycetes; order Streptosporangiales; family Streptosporangiaceae; genus Actinoallomurus. Next base: position 484 of record DASQPY010000028.1, read on the forward strand.
GTAGAGCCACAGATGTGGGAGGCCCCAGTGAGCGTGAATGCTACGAGTGTCGGCCTGGATGTGCACGCACGATCGGTGCTGGCGTGCGCGCTGGACGGGCGGAGCGGGCAGCTGTTCGAACGCCGGTTGACCCCTGATCACGGCGACATCGTGTCGTGGATCGGGTCGTTGCCGGGGCCGGTCTCGGTCACTTATGAGGCCGGTCCGACGGGGTTCGGGCTGGCCCGATTCTTGATCAGCAAGGGCATCGAGTGTCAGGTCGCGGCGCCGTCGAGGTTGCAGCGCCCGTCAGGGGACCGCGTCAAGACCGACGTCCGGGATGCCCGGCATCTGGCCCGGCTGTTGCACCTCGGGGAGATCGTCGCGGTCACGGTGCCCAGCGTCGAGCAGGAAGCCGCGCGGGACCTGGTCCGGGCCCGTGAAGACGTCCGCGGGGATTTGATGTCAGCACGGCACCGGTTGTCCAAACTGTTGCTGCGCCAGGGCATCGTCTACTACGGCGGTAAGCCCTGGACCGGTTCTCATGATCAGTGGTTGCGCGCGCAGCGCCGCAGCGTGGTGTTCACCCTGCCCGGTCTGGGGGTGGCTTTCGACACCGCCTACGACACCCTGCTGGCCACGGCCGCGCGCCGGGACCGGCTCGACACCGCGATTACCGAGATGGCCGCCGCCAGCGCGTTCACCCCGGTGGTGACCCGGCTGGGCTGCCTGCGCGGGGTGTCAACGCTGACCGGGTTCGGGCTCGCGGTCGAGATTGGGGACTGGCACCGGTTGACCGGGCGCACGATCGGGGCGTATCTCGGGTTGGTACCCACCGAGTCCTCCTCCGGCGGGTCACGTTCGCAAGGCTCGATCACCAAGACCGGCAACGCTCACGCCCGACGGTTACTGATCGAGGCAGCGTGGCATCACCGCAAGCCGCACCGGCCCGGTGTCGCGCTGCGCCGCCGTCAGGACCGCGCCACCCCCGCAGCGCGCGACCGCGGGCAGCAGGCCAACCGGCGCCTGCACTCGCGGTGGGTGTCGTTCGACGCCCGTCGCAAGCGGGCGGTGGTCGCCAACACCGCGGTCGCCCGCGAGCTCGCCGGCTGGTGCTGGTCACTAGCCGTCCTCGACTGAGATCACCATCTCCGCCCCCTTCCAAGGCGGCGGACACAGATGTCTGGATGAACACCGGTGGTGACAGCAGCGCCTGCGAGCGGACCCGCGAACGGCCTATGAGCACCAACCTCCACACACCCGTCGCTGGGGAGCAGAGGACGGCCACGCTCGATTCCTAGACAGCGGAACCCGCTCGAAAGCCGAACAGTCCGTCCTGCGGTAGCCAACCCGCGCATATCAGATTGACGACGCGTCGATACCGACACGCCCGCCACCACCACGCGCATCCGGCCAACCGAGGCGGTGTCCACGCCGACGGTCGTGGACACCGCCTCACCCCTGCCCACTTGACAGACCGGCCTACATATCAGGCCGTGGTGAGAAAGCCCCTGATCGCGGTCTTCGCGCCCAGATCGCCCCTGGCGGCGTTGCCGCCCCGACCGGGTACGCCAGGTAAGACGGCTCGGAGCGGCGCTTGCCAGGAACGATCTGGATCACGATGCCCATCGATCAGTACTTCCTCAACACGGCCTAGCGGTGGTGCGCCCGGCGGGATTCGTCCGGCGGCTACTCGCCGGTGAGTCCGTC
>DASQPY010000029.1:0-5211 GCA_035643735.1 Actinoallomurus sp.
GCTCCGGTACCTACCCCTTATCAACCGGCCGGCGTCCGAACCCGACGGGGCCGGACACCGCGTGCGGGCTCAGCCACCCTGCACGAGTTCTGGCACGGCACAGGCCGAGTTACGGGCGCCCGCACTCACGGTGTTCACCGAGATTCGTCGACTGCTGACTAACGCGTCACGGCGCCGGCACGGCGCGGAAGGGGCTCGCGTCCTGGTGGCTGGCGAATCCAGTTCGCCGGAGTCTCCGCGGTCGGCGTCGGCCGCGTGGTCGGTTGCTCGCCGAGCATGAAGTCGTCGCCGTGGTGCGTCACCGGCAGCGGCCGTCCCTCCAGAAGGTGGTAGGTCGTCGTTTCGCCGGTGACGACGACCTTCAGCCGGCGGCCGCGGTAGCACAGCCGGAAGGCGAGCCGGGTGATGCCGTCAGGCAGGTGCGGGGCGAACCGGAGCGGGCCGTCCCCGGCGCGCATCCCGCCGAATCCCGCGACGAGCGCGATCCAGGCCCCGGCCAGGGAGGCGATGTGCACCCCATCGCGGGTGTTCTTCTCCAGATCGTCCAGGTCCATCAGGGCGGCCTCGCCGAGGTAGTCATAGGCGAGGTCGAGGTAGCCGGTCTCGGCGGCGAGCACCGCCTGGACGCAGGCGGACAGTGACGAGTCGCGTACGGTGAGCGGCTCGTAGTATTCGAAGTTGCGGATCTTCTGCTCGGCGGAGAACGCGTCGCCGCAGAGGTACATGGCGAGCACGAGATCGGCCTGTTTGACTACCTGTTTGCGATACAGGTCGAAATACGGGAAATGCAGTAGCAACGGATATTGCTCCGGTCCGGTGGCTGCGAAGTCCCACGGGGCGTAGTCGGTGAAAGCCTCGCTCTGCGGATGAACACCGAGCCGTTCGTCGTATGGGACGAACGTCGCCTCAGCGGCGGCACGCCATGAGGCGGTCTCGTCAACGGTCACTCCGAGCTGTTGTGCTCGGTCGGGGTGGTGGGCGATCGCATCGGCCGCCGCTCGCAGGTTCCGGCGCGCCATGAGGTTGGTGTAGACGTTGTTGTCCGCGAGTGCACTGTACTCATCGGGACCTGTGACACCGTCGATGCGAAATTGGCCGCGAATGTCGTGATGACCGAGGTTACGCCATAGCCGAGCGGTCCCGACGAGCAGCGGTAGGCCGACCTCGCGCTCGAATTCGGCGTCGTCCGTCGCGTCCATGTAGCGCGTTACCGCATCCGCGATGTCGGCGTTGATATGAAACGCGGCGGTGCCGGCCGGCCAGTAAGCGGAGCATTCCTCTCCGTGGATCGTCCGCCACGGGAACGCGGCCCCCTTCAGGCCCAGGCGCTCGGCGCGCTCTTCGGCCTGTGGGAGGGTCGTCCGCCGCCAGTCCAGCGCATCCGCGACCGCACGCGGATAGGTGTAACTGAGGACCGGCAGGACGAAACTCTCGGTGTCCCAGAAGATGTGCCCGTCATAACCGGGGCCGGTCAGGCCTTTGGCCGGGATCGGCCGTTGCTCCGTGCGGGCGCCGGCCTGCAGCAGGTGGAAGAGCCCGAAGCGCACCGCCTGCTGCACCTGCGGATCGCCGTCGATCTCGACGTCCGCCCCGGACCAGAAATCGTCGAGGAACGCGCGTTGCTCACTCACCAGGCCGTCCCAGCCGGTCGAGTGCGCGGCGGCCAGCGCGGCCATGACCTGATCGTGCAGTGCCGGCCGCGAGCGTTTCGCCGACCAGCCATAAGCGAGGAATTTGACCAGGCGCAGTCGTTGGCCGGGATCCAGCCCGGCCACCACCGTGAGTCTGCTGACATCGCCCGAGCCATTGAGGTCCACGTCGGTGCCGTTCGGGCCATCCACGTCGTGTCGCATGGCGGCGGCGATCCGCAGTCGGCTGGCCCGGGTCCGATGGACCATGATCGTGCAGCTTCCTGAGGTGACGTTCTCCTCAATGACCAGCGGTGACTCCAGCGCGGCGGCCGTTCGCGGGTCGGCGCTCAGCACTGGCAGCGACTCGTTGGCGACCAGCTCCGACTGGACGACCACGCGGACCGGCCGGTTGACGGCTTCGACGTCATAACGGATCGCGGCCACGGCCCGGTGGGTGAATGAGACGAACCGCGTCGAGGTGACGCGCACCGCGCAACCGGATGGCGAACTCCAGTGCGCATGGCGGGTCAGGGTTCCGGCGTGAAGGTCGAGCAGACGCTCGTGCTCGTGCAGCGTGCCGTAACAGACGTCGAAGGGCTCGTCGTCGACCAGGAGCCGTATCAACTTGCCGTTGGTGACGTTGACCACCGTCTGCCCGGACTCCGGGTACCCGTAGCCGGCCTCGGCGTAGGGCAGTGGTCGCTGTTCGTAGACCGAGTTCAGGTAGGTGCCGGGTAGCCCGTGTGGCTCACCCTCGTCGAGGTTGCCGCGCATGCCGATATGGCCGTTCGACAGTGCGAACACCGACTCCGTCTGTGCGAGCGTCTCCAGGTGCAGACGGCGTTCCCGGATGGCCCACGGCTCCACCGCGAAGGCTGAATTCGTGATCATCATGCCTCCATCAGCTCTGCGAGGTCGGTGACGACGATGACGGCTCCGTTTTCGCGAAGTGCCTCCGCCTGCCCGGTCCGGTCGACACCGATGACGGGCGTGCCACCACGGCGGTCCGCAGCCCCGCGTCTCGGACGGCACGCACGAAACGCACCGATCCGTGGAATACCGTACGACCGTCAGGCGAGCGGGAACTCACTCCTACCGCCGTGTGAGATGTGACGCGCGTTCCCTGTTCGTCATCCCTGTTTCTCGGCGTGACCACCGAACTCGCTGCGCATCGCGGACAGGGCCGCGTCGGTGAAGCGTCCGAGCCCCCGCGACTCGAATCGTTCGATGAGCGCCGAGGTGATGACCGGGGCGGGCACGCTCTCATCGATCGACGCATCCACGGTCCAACGGCCTTCGCCGGAGTCGGAGACACGACCCTCGAAGCCGTCGAGCTGCGGGGAGCGGGCGAGCGCGTCGGCCATCAGGTCGACGAGCCATGACCCGACGACCGAGCCGCGCCGCCAGACCTCGGCGACCTCGGCGACGTCGATGTCGTACTGATACGCCTCGGGGTCCCGAAGTGGTGCGGTCTCCGCGTCGGATATGCGGTCCTTCTTGCCCACGTTGGCGTGCCGGATGATGGACAGCCCCTCCGCGATCGCGCCCATCATCCCGTACTCGACGCCATTGTGGACCATCTTCACGAAGTGGCCGGCGCCACTGGGCCCGCAGTGCAGGTACCCCTCGGGGGCGGTTCCATTACGCGTTCTGCTGGACGTGGGTTCTGCACTGCCCCTGCCGGGCGCGATGGTGCGGAATACCGGGTCCAGTCTCCGTACGGCCGCGTCCTCGCCGCCGATCATGAGGCAGTAGCCGCGCTCGAGGCCCCAGACCCCACCCGAGGTTCCGCAGTCCACATAGTGGAGCTGCTGTGCGGTGAGCCGCTTCGCGCGGGCGATGTCGTCCCGGTAGAAGGAGTTGCCGCCGTCGATCACGGCGTCGCCCGGTTCGAGCAGCGGGACCACCTCGTCGAGCGTCGGCTGTACGACGGCGGCGGGCAGCATGAGCCAGACGGCACGCGGCTTTTCCAGCTTCGCCACGAGGTCCTCAAGTGAGGTCGCACCGACCGCGCCCTCGCCTTCGAGTTCCCGCACGGCCTCCTCGTCGAGGTCGTAGACCACGCACCGGTGGCCGTCCCGCATCAGCCGGCGGACCAGGTTGGAGCCCATTCTGCCGAGCCCGACCATGCCGAGCTGCATCGGTCTGTCAGTCGTCATCGAATCCCCCTAGATCTTCTTCAGCCTCCGGTAGTGGCGGATGAGCACGTTGGTCGGCGAATCGTGGGCGAACTCGGGCTCGGCACCGGTCAGATCAGCGAGGCGCGTTGCGCGGAGATCCTCCTCACCAGGTCGTTCCATGCGGTGGTGAACGACTCCGCGCCTTGCCGCTGGAGCCGCTCGGCGAGCGCCGTCAGGTCGACTCCGACGTCGGTGAACCGGCTCAGGACCGCGTCGCAGTCATCGCCGTCGGCGGGCATGGGCTCGTCCACCTCGCCGTGGTCGTAGAAAGCCTCGAGCGTCGAATCGGGCATCGTGTTGACGGTGAAGGGCGCTGCCAGCCCGTGCACGTAGAGCGTGTCGGAGGCTTCGGGGTCCTTGGTCCGCGTGCTCGCCCACAGCAGCCGCTGCGGTCGTGCGCCGTAGTTGTCCAGGCGCTGCATCCGGTCGGAGTCCATCAGCCGCCGGTAGGCCCGGTAGACGTCCAAGCCGACGGCGAGGCCAAGACGGTCCGTCAGATCCTCTGGCACGTGACCGGCGACCGCGGCGTCCCACCGCGACATGAAGACCGACGCGACCGATCCGACCGCCGGGTCCAGGCCCTGGACGACCCGGCGATCGATCCCGTCGAAGTACGCGTCCGCGGCCGCTCGGTAGTGGTCGGCCGAGAAGAGCAGCGTGACGTTCACCGGTACGCCGGAGGCGACGCATTCGGTGATCGCCGGAAGTCCTTGATCCGTGCCGGGAATCTTGATGAGCAGGTTGGGCCGACCGGCGCGTGCGTGCAGCGTCTTGGCGGCCTCGATCGTACGCGCGGTGTCATAGGCGAGCAGCGGCGAGACCTCCAGTGACACCCAGCCGTCGATCCCGTCGGTGCGCTCGTGGATCGGCAGGAACAGGTCCGCGGCACGCCGGAGGTCCTCGATCGCGAGTTCGAAGAAGAGCTCTTCGTCCGAGAGGTCCGTCGCCGGCCTGGCCCGGATGGCGTCGTCGTAGCCGCCGGACTCGACGGCCGCATCGAAGATCGACGGATTGGAGGTGAGTCCGGTCACCGCGTAGTTGTCGATGTAATGCTGGATCTGTCCGGAGTCGAGCATGCCCCGCGTGATGTTGTCGAGCCAGAGGCTCTGCCCTCGCTCGTGCAAAGCCTGGGTCGCCTTCACGCCTCCTCCCTTCCGGCGGCCACCCGTTCGCGGGCGACCTGCGATACGCGTTCGGGACTGAACCCGAACTTGGTGAGCAGCCGCTTGAGCGGCGCGGAGGCGCCGAAGGTGTGCATCCCGACGCAGGCGCCGCGGTCGCCGATGTAGCGATCCCAGCCGAGCGTCGCCGCCTGTTCGATCGCGACCCGGGCCGTCACCTCCGGCGGGATCACCTGGTCGCGGTACTCCTTGGGCTGGCGGTCGAACAGCTCCCAGCAC
>DASQPY010000030.1:0-5396 GCA_035643735.1 Actinoallomurus sp.
CGATGAGGAGATCGGGGCGGTCTGAGGTTCGTCCGGGCGGCACCGAAGGTCTGGGCGTTCGGGGGCGGAAGCGGTCGGTGGCGTCGGTCAGGTGGTGACGGGTCCCGGGTTAGGAGCCTGCGTGGCCGGCGTCCTCGACGATGCGGAACTCGGCCTCGGGCCAGGCCTGGTGCAGATCCCCTGCCTGGTCGGGTGGGGTCTTGATGTCGTAGTAGCGGCCGTTGACGACAGCAGGGTGTTGGCTGAGAGCTCCCAGGCCATCCAGGCACGGGCCGCGGGGAGGTGGACCGCGGGGTCGGGGTCGCCGATGCGGTGGCCGTAGGCGGCGATCAGGTCGTTGCCGTTCGGCGGCGCGGATCAGGTCGCAGAACGCGGCCCATTCGGCCGGGAAGAGGTGGGCGGCGCCCGCCTCAGTACCGGAGCACTACGGGTAGGGGTCTGCCGAGCCCGGTGCTGGCACCAGCCCTGGGCAGCACAACGACGCCGCGCCCGGTCCGGGCACGGCGTCGTGAAGCGAAGAACCTTACTTGGCCTGCAGCTCGGCGGCGCGCTTGGCGATCGCCGACTTGCGGTTGGCGGCCTGGTTCTTATGGATGACGCCCTTGCTCACGGCCTTGTCGAGCTTGCGCGACGCGGACCGCAGCTGAGCCGTGGTCGCCTCGACGTCGCCGGACTCGGCGGCCTCACGGAACTTGCGGATCTCGGTCTTCAGCTCCGACTTGACCGCCTTGTTACGAAGGCGTGCCTTCTCGTTCTGCTTGTTCCGCTTGATCTGGGACTTGATGTTCGCCACGAAGAAAGCCTCAGGTGTTAAGTCGATGGAATGGGGGCGCGGGACAACGCGCCCACACGCAGTGGGACAGTCTACCAAGGGCTTAACCCAACGCCCAAACTGAGCCGCTCCAGCCGGTGCGGCGGGCCAGCCAGCCGATCGCGGACGCGGCGTAGGCACGCTGGTACGCGCGGATCGTGGGCAGGCCGGGCGGCGCCGGTCGCCGGCACCGCTCCGCCAGGAATCCCGCGAACGCGCACAGCAGCGCGTCCACGCCTTCTGCTGGAGCTCCCGCCTCGGCCAGGATCTCATCCGGGTCCACACGAGAGCGGTCCACCTCGGCCAGCAGCAGCGTGAGGTCCACCCAGGGCGCGCCGGAACACGCACGAGCCCAGTCCACGAGGTGGATCCCGCCGTCCGTGCCGATGATCAGGTTGTCGGCGCGCAGGTCGGAGTGGAGCAGCATGCCGCCGTCCGCGTGGACGGGCCAGGACGCCTCGAGCCCGGCGAGGCGGTCGAGGTGCCGGAGCGCCCAGCGGTCGAGGTCGTCGGGCGGCTCCGTGGCGAGCGTCCGCCATCCGGTGAAGGCGCCGGCCAACTGCTCGGTCAGGCTCACGAAGCCCTCGGGGGCCGGTGCCGCGGGGAGAGCGGCGATGACGCGTTCGAGGTCGTCACGGCGCCAGGGCAGTGCTGGTGAGTGCCCCTCGACGTCCTCGATGCCCAGGACGACCCAGTCACCGTCGTCGTAGGTCCACCGCAGCCGGGGCGCGGGGATGCCGGGCGGCAGGGCGGCGAGCGTACGGGCCTCGTCCCGATGCATGCCCGCCGAGTCGGAGTTGATGGAGAAGGCCACCGCCTTGACGAACAGGCGGCTCCCATCATCCAGCAGCAGCCGGGCGGCGACACCGGGGGAGAAACCCCCTCGCTGATCATGGGCGGCGATGACGGCGGCCCCGGCACGCGCCTCGACGGCCGAGCGGATCCTGTCGGGCAACCGGGCCCACGCGAGCCGCACTCCCGCGGCGGCCGGTGGCGATGACATGTGAAAAATCCTGCGCTCCCCGACAGAAATCGGCAACGCCATTTCGTCCGAGTCCCTGACTCGGAGAGCGGGCCCCGCCCGGCGGGGGCACCCCGTCTCTGTGCCGTGTGGTGGGTGCTTGGAACAGAGCATCCCGCGCGGCGTGGGACCATGGATAACGCCAGATCCATCACTCCACGAGGAACCCGGTGCCGGCCGTACCGAACCACACCGATCCCGCGGTGATCCGCAATTTCTGCATCATCGCGCACATCGACCATGGCAAGTCGACGCTCGCCGACCGCATGTTGCAGCTCACGGGTGTCGTCGAGGGGCGTCAGATGCGCGCCCAGTATCTCGACCGCATGGACATCGAGCGTGAGCGTGGCATCACGATCAAGAGCCAGGCGGTGCGCCTGCCATGGCGGGGCTACGTTCTCAATCTCATCGACACGCCCGGGCACGTCGACTTCTCCTACGAGGTCTCGCGGTCGCTCGAGGCGTGCGAAGGGGCGGTCCTGCTCGTGGACGCCGCCCAGGGCATCGAGGCGCAGACGCTCGCCAACCTCTACCTCGCGCTCGAGGCGGACCTGCACATCATCCCGGTCCTCAACAAGATCGACCTGCCGGCGGCGCAGCCGGACAAGTACGCCGAGGAGATCGCCGGGATCATCGGCGTGGACCCGAACGAGGTCCTCCGGGTGTCCGGCAAGACCGGTGAGGGCGTCAAGGAGCTGCTCGACAACATCGTCGAGACCGTGCCCGCGCCACAGGGTGACCCCGACGGGCCGGCGCGGGCGCTGATCTTCGACTCGGTGTACGACACCTATCGCGGCGTCGTGACGTACGTCCGGGTGATCGACGGGCATCTGTCCCGCCGTGAGAAGAGCCTCATGATGTCCACCGGGACCGCGCACGAGACGCTCGAGGTGGGCGTGATCTCGCCCGAGCCCAAGCCGACCGACGGGCTGGGCGTCGGTGAGGTGGGTTACCTCATCACCGGGGTCAAGGACGTACGCCAGGCGCGGGTCGGCGACACCGTGACCAGCGCCACCGGGCGGGCCACCGAGGCGCTCGCCGGATACCGGCACCCCCGGCCGATGGTGTTCTCCGGCCTGTACCCGGTCGACGGCGACGACTATCCGGAGCTGCGCGACGCCCTCGACAAGCTGCGGCTCAACGACGCCGCGCTGGTGTACGAGCCGGAGACGTCGCTGGCGCTCGGCTTCGGGTTCCGCTGTGGCTTCCTCGGCCTGCTGCACATGGAGATCGTGCGCGAGCGGCTCGAGCGGGAGTTCGACCTGTCGCTGATCTCCACGGCGCCGAACGTCGTCTACCGCGTCGTCATGGAGAACGGCGAGGAGCACCAGGTCACCAACCCCAGCGAGTTCCCCGAGGGCAAGATCGGCATGGTGTACGAGCCGATCGTCAGGGCCACGATCCTGTCGCCGAGCGACCACATCGGGGCGATCATGGAGCTGTGCCAGGGCCGCCGCGGCGTACTGCTGGGCATGGACTACCTGTCCGAGGACCGCGTCGAGATCCGCTACACGCTGCCCCTCGCCGAGATCATCTTTGACTTCTTCGACCAGCTGAAGTCGCGCACCCGCGGGTATGCCTCGCTCGACTACGAACCCAGCGGCGAGCAGGAATCCGACCTGGTCAAGGTCGATATCCTGCTGCAGGGCGAGTCCGTCGACGCGTTCAGCCAGATCGTGCACAAGGACAAGTCCCGCGAGTACGGGCTGATGATGACGTCCAAGCTCAAGGAGCTCATCCCGCGCCAGCAGTTCGAGGTGCCGATCCAGGCGGCCATCGGCGCGCGGATCATCGCCCGCGAGAACATCCGTGCCATCCGCAAGGACGTCCTCGCCAAGTGCTACGGCGGTGACATCTCCCGCAAGCGCAAGTTGCTGGAGAAGCAGAAAGAGGGCAAGAAGCGGATGAAGACGATCGGCCGGGTCGACGTCCCGCAGGAGGCCTTCGTGGCGGCGCTGTCCACCGGCGGCGCCCCGGAGAAGGGCAAGAAATAGGCGGACTCCCGGCCGGATCGTCGCCTTTTACTGTCGACCGAGGGTTGGAGCGGGCATGGATCTGGGCCAGATCGGCATCTGGAACTCCGGGTTGCGCGATGAGGACCCGCGGGCCGCGGGCGAGATCCGTGAGGCCGCGGCCGAGCTCGAGGAGCTGGGGTACGACGCGATCTGGCTCGGCGCCAGCCCCGGCGTACGCCACGCGGCTCCGCTCCTGGAGGCCACCGAACGCATCGTGGTCGCCACCGGCATCCTCAACATCTGGGAGTACGAGCCGGCCGACGTCGCCGAGCAGCAGGCCGCGCTCGCCGAAGGGCATCCCGGCCGCTTCCTGCTGGGGCTCGGCGCCAGCCACGCCGCGCTGGTCAAGGGCTACCGCAAGCCGTACTCCATGATGGTGGAGTTCCTCGACCGCCTCGACGCGGCCGGGTCGGCGAAGGAGGACCGCGTACTCGCCGCGCTCGGCCCGCGCATGCTCGCGCTGTCACGTGACCGCGCGGCGGGCGCCCACCCGTACCTCATCACGCCCGAGCACACGGCGAAGGCCCGTGAGATCCTCGGCCCGGACTCCCTGCTGGCGCCGGAGGTGAAGGTGGTGCTCGACACCGATCCGGACCGCGCACGTGCCGTCGCGCGCGGCCACCTCGCGATGTACCTCGGGATGCCCAACTACACCGGCAACCTGCTGCGGCTCGGCTTCGTCGACGAGGACTTCCGCGACGGCGGCAGCGACCGGCTCATCGACGCGACGTTCGCCTGGGGTGACGTGGAGGCAATCCGGGCCCGCCTCGCGGCGCACCGGGAGGCGGGTGCCGACCAGCTCGTCCTCCAGGTCGTGACCAGCGACAATGTGCCCCTGCCCCGCGCGCAGTGGCGCGCGCTCGCCGACGGTCTCGAGCTGCGATCCAAGAGCTGAGACTTCCGATGAACGGCGGGCCGGCGATCGCTTAGGCCCCCCTTTTCGGCGCGGACCATGGCAATGCCGGGCGAGTCCGGAACCAAGGTTCGGTGTTTTCGCGTCACACCGGGGGTAGACACGCCGTGCTCGCCGTTCATCGGGAGGAACATTGGACGCTGCTATGGCGGGACGGGGAGTTCGCCGTGACAACGCTCCGCACGCCACGGAAGACGGTGACCCGGGAGAGCCGGGAGATCCGGGGAAGCCGGCACTGAGCACCACCATCACCCTGCCCGGCGTGGAGCGTTCGGTGGCGATCGGCCGCCGTTTCGTACGGGACACGCTCGGAACGCGTCATCCGGCGCTGGAGAAGGTCGCGCTGAGCGTGAGCGAGCTGGCCACCAACGCGATCATGCATACGCCGAGCGGAGACGGCGGTCACCTCACGATCGGCATCCTCGCCCGCGGGCACGGCGTCCGCGCCGAGGTCACCAACGACGGCACGATGGCCACCAGGCCCCGTGTCAGGAGAGACGCCGAGGCCGAGAACGGGCGGGGGATCCTCATCATCGAGGCGCTGGCCGACTCCTGGGGCGTCATCGAGCAGTCCGGGACCACGACGGTGTGGGTCGAGTTCCGGGCCGGATCCTGGTCCCTTTCTGTCCATCCTGA
>DASQPY010000031.1:0-4849 GCA_035643735.1 Actinoallomurus sp.
CGGCATGAACGGGGTGGCGACCGGTGCTCCACCGGGCGTACCACGGGACCAGACGCACCATCGGGGCGCCGGTGACCGTGACCTCCGCCCAGGGCAGCGCGGCCCGTCCGCCACCCAGCGCGATCTCGCCGTGCGGCAGAAGGTCACCGCCCGCTGGAACAAGCTGGGCACGCCCGCCAACCTGACGCCTCAGGGTAAGGCGCTCGCCGACGGCCTGTCCGCCGACCCGGCCACGGCGGCCCGCACGTACATCGCGCAGCACCGGGACCTGCTCGGACTGTCGCAGGGGGCCGTCGACTCGCTGGAGGTCGTGGCGGTCAACCCGATCGGCAAGGGCTCCTCGGTCCTGCTCCGTCAGCGCTTCGGTGACCTTCCGGCCGGCTACGACGGCCTGGCGGCGATCGGCGTCGCCGACGGCAAGGTGTACCTGGTCAGCTCGACGCTGGCCCCCGACGCCCCCGCTCCGGCCCCGGCCACGCTGACCGAGAGGCAGGCACTGCGGAACGCGATACGGGACGCGGCCCTGAACGGCGGGACGGTCACCGCCGAGGGATCGTCCGGCGGCTGGAGCCGGTTCTCGGCCGAGGGCCTGAGCGGCACGCAGAGCGTGAAGCCCGTCGCGGTGCCGATGCCGCAGGGCGGCGTACGCGCCGCGTACGAGGTCTCCGTCAACGACAACGACCCGAACGGCGCGCAGGCCTACACCAGCTACGTCGACGCCCGGTCCGGCGACGTCCTCATCCGAGAGGACAACGTCGTCGACGAGGCCGACGACCCGGAGTGGAAGGCCTTCCCGGAGAACCCCCCGGCCGACTACGGCTCGCGGGACACCCGCGAGACCTGGTGCTTTACGAAGACACGCGGCTGTGACCGCGTCGTCGGCAACCCGGCCTCGCCGCTGCCCTGGGACGTCGACCCGAGCGTGAGCGCGACCGAGTCGACGCACACCACCCGTGGCAACAACGAGTGGGCGGCGCAGGACTGGCTCGACGCGACCGGCAGAGGTTTCAACATGGCCGGGTTCGCCACTCCCAGCCCGGACCGCGAGTACACCTACCCCTGGACGAACCAGTGGTACGCCTCCAAGTGCTCACCGGCCGCCTTCGACAGCCCGCAGCGCAATGACATCGACGCCGCGGACGCGAACCTGCAGGCCATGCACAACCGCATGCACGACTTCTCCTACAACCTCGGGTTCACCGAGACCGCGTGGAACATGCAGGACGACAACTTCGGCAGGGGCGGGCTCGGCGCCGACCCCGAGCACGGCAACTCCCAGTCGGGCGCGCGGGTCCCGACCAGCCTGATCCGGGACAACGCCAACCAGTCCACGGGACCCGACGGCATGCCGCCGACCACCAACATGTACCTCTGGCAGTCCATCGCGGGCTCCTTCTACGCCCCGTGCGTGGACGGCGACTACGACATGTCGGTGATCGGTCATGAGTACACCCACGCCATCTCCAACCGGATGGTGGCCGGCCCCGACCGCGGCCTCAGCGGTTTCCAGGCCGGCTCGATGGGCGAGTCGTGGTCCGACCTGGACGCGATGGAGTACCTCGCGGCAAACGGCCTCGTCCCCCACGGCCAGTCGCCGTTCGTCACCGGCCAGTACGTCACCGGCAACAACGTCCGCGGCATCCGCGACTACGACCTGTCCAAGAACCCGCTGAACTACAGCGACCTCGGCTTCGACCTGACCGGACCCGAGGTGCACGCCGACGGTGAGATCTGGAACGGCGTCAACTACGACCTCCGCGAGGCGTTCATCAAGCGGTACGGCGCGGGCAGCGTCTCCCTGCGGAAGTCGTGCGCCGAAGGGAAGACGCCGGTCACCAAGTGCCCGGGCGACCGGCGGTGGATCCAGCTCGTCTACGACGGCTGGCTGCTCATGGCGAACGGCAACGTGTCGATGCTGGACGCGCGTGACGCGATGCTCGCCGCGGACCAGATCCGGTTCGGCGGCGCGAACCAGGACCTGCTGTGGAACACCTTCGCCGCGCGCGGCATGGGCAACGGCGCGGTCAGCAACACGAACGCCGACACCGACGCGACGCCCAGCTTCGCATCGCCGGAGGCCAGGAACTCCGCCGTACGTTTCCGCGTGGTGGACGACAGGGGCGCCCCGGTGCCGAACGCGCGGATCTTCGTCGGCGACTACCAGGCACGCGCGGTGCCGGTCGCGGACACCGACGCGGCCAGCGCCCTCACGGACACGGCCGCCATGGTGGCGGGGAGCTACTCCTTCGTCGCCCAGGCGCCGGGCCACGGCATGACCCGGTTCACCGCCCAGGTGTCGTCGGGCTCGCACCGTACGGTGCAGGTGAGGCTCTCGCGCAACGTCGCCTCGGCGGCCGCCGGCGCGACGGCGACCGGTGACGGAGTCGACGTGGGTTCCCTCATCGACGACGACGAGGCCACCACCTGGGCCTACCTGGGTGCGCAGGCGGAGCCGGTCGCGGGGCGGCAGGTCACCGTACGCCTCGCCGGGCAGGGTCCGCAGCAGGTACGCCGGGTCCAGGTCAGTGCGCTGCCGCGGCCGGCGAACGCGCAGGACCCGGGCGGTGACACCGCCACCCAGAACCGCTTCACCGCGCTGCGGTCGTTCAAGATGCTCGCGTGCACGGCGACGGCCACCGTCGACTGCTCGCAGGCCAAGGACTACCGGCTCGCGTACACCAGTCCGCGAGACGCCTTCCCGGCGGCCAGGCCGCGGCCGGTGGCGCCCAACCTGACCATGCGGTCCTTCACGATCCCAAGGACCACGGCCACCCACCTGCGCTTCCAGGTCGCCGCGTCGCAGTGCAGCGGCAACCCGGACTACGCGGGACAGCAGACGAACGACCCGAACGTCCCGACCGACTGCGTGTCCGGAGCCACCATCTCCGGCCAGGTCAGAGCCGCGGACTTCCAGGCGTTCACGCACTGATCAACGGGACCGGCCAACGGTCCCGCACGGGGCAGGGGTTCCGCCGACGGTGACGCCGGTGGAACCCTGCTCATGTGCGTGCCGGCGTCACATAACTCACTCAGGCCTTTTTAGCAATCTTTAGTGCCGCAAAACACCGCAAACTCATACACTTCAGGCTCATCGGTTTGGATCACATTTCTCGTAGAGAGGTGGGCGATGCCCAACCGATATCGGAAGGCCGCGGAACCTGGTCCGTCTCCCAGGTTCGGCTCCGTTCTGTTCCTGGCCAACCGGGTCTCCGCGCTCGGGACGGCGGTCGTGGTGGCGGTCGGAATGATGCTGGCGGTCATCGTCGAGCAGAAGATGTTCCCGGTCGGTTCCGTGCACCGGCAGCCGGTGGCCCAGGGGCCGAGGCATGCGACGCCACGGCCGAAGTCCTCCAGGCACCGCCTGAGCCCGAAGCCGGTCAGCCCCACGCACGTCCTGGACCGGCTGGTCCAGCAGGTCGCGCTGAAGGAGCGCGGGCCCGTCGCACGGCATGAGTACGGCGCCCAGACGATCGCGGCGCCGGTCGTCCGGGTCAGCCGGTTCGCCGCACAGCGCCGCTGGGCGTTCGGCACCGAGGTGATCCCTCCTCCGCAGGGCGCGACCGCCGTACCGGAGTCCTCGCTCTACCTGGCCCATGCCGCCGGCGACAGCTGGAAGGTCGCGCTGGCCGGCACCCCCGACTTCGCCGCCCTGCTGCGTGAGGCGCCCACCTCGGTGCTGCCCGGCGGCGAGCGGACCGTGCTGGAGCGCTACGACGCGTCCGCCAGGTCCACGCCCCCGAAGGCCGAACCCGGGCACCCGAAGGCCAAGGTCACGCCCGTGAAGGCCAAGTCCGCCAAGGCCCCCGCCGGCGACGGGCTGATGCTGCCCTGGAGCGCCGGCCAGTCCTGGACCCTGCTGCCCGCCGAACTCGGATCCTCGTTCGACGGCGGGGACGGACGGGTTCTCGCCGCCGGTACGGGGCGGCTCTACCGCCTGTGCTCCTCCAGCCCGGACCACGGCCTGGTCATGGTGATCGGTGCCGACGGGACCGCCGCGGTGTACTACCAGCTGGACCAGATCACCGACGTGCCGGACGGCAGCCTGGTCGAACAGGGCGACTACCTCGGACGCACGAGTACCGACCAGCCGTGCGGGGGCGGCCAGGCGCCACGCCGTCTCGTCCTCTTCGGCCTGCGGAACGTCGACGGTCCGCTCCCGCTCGAAGGGGTGAAACTCGGCGGCTGGACGCTGCACCAGAGCCCCGCGGAGATCTTCGCCGAGCTCGAGGGGCTCCGGGTGGAGGCCGGCAACCCGTTGCTCAACTTCGGTGTCATCACGTCGCCGGCGCCGAGTCCGACGCACTCATCGACCAAGTCACCGCCCAAATCGACCAAGGCTCCGCGGATCCCGCCCAAGGGCATCGATGACCAGACATGAGACGGCGGCCCGTGACACCGGGCGCCGGCTCCGGCCTCTGCTGGTCACGCTGCTGCTCCTGATGGGCGCCGTCGCGGTGTCGCGTACCCACGACGGCGCCGCCGCGGTGATGTGGCTCCAGGGTTTCCTGGAGTTCTACTCCGGTGTGTTCGCGCTGCTCGCGCTGACGGCGACCGTCGCCGCGGGTGTCGGCGCGGCGCAGCGCCTCGTGCCGATCCGCTTCCGGATCCTCGCCCAGGCGGCGCATCGCGCCGTGGCGCTGATGGCCATCGGCTTCCTGGTGGCGCACATCCTTTTGAAGGTCATGGAGGCGCGCGCGACGGTCCTGGACGCCGTCATCCCGTTCGCCGGCGGTCGCGGCCGTGTCCTGTACGTCGGCCTGGGCACGGTCGCGAGCGACCTTCTGATCGTGGTGCTGGCCACCGGGCTGGCGCGCGGCCGCTTCGTCAGCGGCTCGCGGCCCTGGGTGTG
>DASQPY010000032.1:0-4412 GCA_035643735.1 Actinoallomurus sp.
TAACCTGTGCCATGCCGGTGGTTTCCAGTTCACTCGCACCGGGTCCGGGGGGAAACCAGCAACCCGAGCAAGCCTCATCACCTGTCCTGATCGCCGGAGCGGAGGAGGCGGGCATGGAACTGCGCCAGCTTCGCTACTTCGTGACGCTGGCCGAAGAACTCCACTTCGGCCGGGCGGCCGCGCGTGAGCACATCGTGCAGTCCGCGTTGAGCCAGCAGTTGCAGCGGCTCGAACGCGAGCTGGGTGTACGCCTGCTCGAACGCAGCACCCACCACGTCGGACTGACCGCCGCGGGAGCGGCGTTCCTGGTCGAGGCCCGGCAGATCATCGCTCACGTCGACCGCGCCGCGCAGGTCGCCCGGAGCGCGGCCGGCACCTCGCCCCGCCTGCGCGTCGGCATCATCGACGCCAGCTACGACTCGATGCCGCTGATCCTGCACGAGGTCCAGGCCCGTTACCCCGATCTGGTGATCCACCAGATCGAGGCCGGTGTACCCGAGCAGTACCAGCAGCTTCTCGACGGCCGCCTCGACGTGGGCATCGGCCGGGCCACGCTCGCTCCCTCCGGGGTGGCCTCGCAACTGTTCCGGCAGGACCCGCTGGGGGTGCTGGTCCCCGACGGCCACCGCTTCGCGTCCCTGGACGGTGTACCGGTCGCGACGCTCGCACAGGAGCCTTTGCTGCTCGCCGAGGACGTACGCGCGCCGGAGTTCAACCAGTTCGTCGTTGAGATGTGCAGGTCGGCCGGGTTCACCCCCGCCGTGTACGAGGGCACCGTGGAGAGCATCCGCGCCGCCGCCGCCCTGGTCGCCGCGGGACGATGCCTCTACTGCGTGCCCTCCTCCTGCATCTCCGCCCTCCCCGGAACCATCTGGCGGCCGTTGGTCGAACCCGT
This sequence comes from Actinoallomurus sp., assembly GCA_035643735.1. Taxonomy (GTDB): domain Bacteria; phylum Actinomycetota; class Actinomycetes; order Streptosporangiales; family Streptosporangiaceae; genus Actinoallomurus. Next base: position 896 of record DASQPY010000032.1, read on the forward strand.
GTCCCACTACCCCTGGTCGATCCTGTGGCGGGCGACCGACACCTCCGACCACGTACGGGCAATCACCACCTGCGCGCAGGTGATGTCACGCCGCCTGGGCTGGCTGGCGGCGACAGTTCCCTGAGTCGACTCGGGCGGGCGTTTCTGTTGTGGCTCTTGGTCGACTGTCGCAGGCCGTCCAGCGGCCGGCTGATCACGGATCCGTCCGGCCATCAGCTGAGATGATCAGTCCTGCTCAGGTTCGTGGTTTCCGTTCGAGTGACATGAGGGTTGGCTGGGAGCGCCTGCGCACCATGGCGGAACACTGACGCCCCCTCGCGCATGGCATCGACGAAAGGCACACGTGTGGATCAGCTCACCCTTGGAGTCGTGTCACGATCACGCAAGGAGAACGAGCACCGCCTACCGATCCACCCGCTACACCTCGAGCGCATCCCTGCGGACCTGGGAGCACGCATCTACCTCGAGCACGGCTACGGTGAGCATTTCGGCGTGTCGGACGAACGGCTCGCGCCGTACGTGGCGGGGCTACGGACCCGAGCCCAGCTCGCCGCGGAATGCGATGTCCTCCTGCTGGCCAAGCCGCTGGTACCGGACGTCGAGGAGCTCCGGGAGGGGCAGGTCCTGTGGGGCTGGCCCCACTGCGTTCAGAACCCTGAGATCACGCAACTGGCCATCGACCGGCGGTTGACGCTGATCGCCTTCGAGGCGATGAACCACTGGAACGCAGACGGCGGGTTCGGCCTGCACGTCTTCCACAAGAACAACGAACTGGCCGGATACAGCTCGGTCATGCACGCGCTCCAGCTCATCGGGACGACCGGCGACTACGGCCGGCGGCTACGGGCGGCCGTCATCGGCTTCGGAGCGGCGGGCCGTGGCGCGGTCACCGCCCTCAACGCGCACGGCGTGCACTACGTGCACATCCTCACCAACCGCGGCGTCACCGCGGTCGCCTCACCGATCCACTCCGCGCGGATCGTACGTTTCGAGCACGACCGCGGCGATCCGAACCACGGCCACGCGCTGCGCCAGGGCGTCCGCGTGCCCTTGGCGCCGTTCCTCGCCGAACACGACATCGTCGTCAACTGCGTCCTGCAGAACCCCGACGCACCGCTGACCTTCGTCACCGACGAGGACCTGGACGCCTTCGCCCCGGGCAGCCTCATCGTCGACGTGTCCTGCGACGAGGGGATGGGCTTCGGCTGGGCGCGCCCCACCACATTCGCCGAGCCGATGTTCACGGTGGGCGACAACGTGCACTACTACGGGGTCGACCATAGCCCGTCGCTGCTGTGGGACTCCACCAGCTGGGAGATCAGCGAGGCTCTGCTCCCCTACCTGCGGACGGTGCTCGAGGGCCCGAAGTCCTGGGACGCGGACCAGACCATCCGGCGGGCGATCGAGATCCGCGACGGCGTCGTCCAGAACCCGGCGATCCTGTCCTTCCAGAACCGGTCGCCGCGTTATCCGCACCCGTTCGCGGCGGGCGAGTCCGCCCAGTAGGGCGTGACCTCGGGCGGAACAGCGTCCTCCGGGAACGAAGGACGCTGTTCCGCCCGCCCCCGCGTACGCGATGGGGACGATCCGCACGAACGACGCCCAGGACGCGGGGCGTGGAGCCGAGCGGCACGTGAGAGGCTGCGGCCCATGGATCGGCAGGAGTTCTGGAAAGTGATCGAAGATGCCCGGCTCCGGGCGGGCGGGGACGTGTACGCGGTCGCCGATCACGCGGTGGAGATTCTGGTCGCGCTCTCGCCGGAGGAGATCGTCCGTGCGGCGCAGCCCTTCTGGGACCTGATGGCGGACTCCTACCGCGAGGACCTCTGGGGTGCCGCCTACCTGATCAATGGCGGAGCCTCCGACGACGGCTTCGAGTACTTCCGTGGCTGGCTCATCGCGGAGGGACGTGAGGTCTTCGAGCGGGCCGTCGCCGCCCCCGACACCCTCGCCACGGTTCCGGCCGTACGGGCGGCAGCGGCCCAGCAGGAAGAACTCGAATGCGAGGAGATGCTCGGCATCGTCTGGAACGCCCATCTCAAGGTGACCGGCCGGGAACTCCCCCAGGGCGCCTTCACGATCCGCTACCCGGCCGTGGGCTTCAGCTGGGACTTCGAGGACCGGGCGCAGACGCGATCCCACCTCCCCCGCCTCTCCGAGCTCTACCTGGACTGACAAGACCTCCCGGTAGGCAGGCCTCTCGTCTGGTGTTCAGGTGAGAGGCCTGCCAGGGGGCGGACCGGGAAAACCTCAGTTCCAGGCCTCGCCCAGGTAGGCGACGCGCATCCGTGGGTCGGCGGTCAGCTCGGCGGCCGTGCCGGACAGGGCGACCTGGCCGAGTTCGAGGACGTACCCGCGATGGGCGATCTCCAGCGCGGCGCTCGCGTCCTGTTCGACCAGCAGCACACCGGTACCGCTCTCGGCGATGCCGGTCAGCCGCAGCAGGATCTCGTCCACGATGACGGGCGCCAGCCCGAGCGAGAGCTCGTCGATGAGCAGAAGCCGCGGCCGGCTCATCAACGCCCGCGCGATGGCGCACATCTGCTGCTCGCCGCCGGACAGGCTCCCGGCCACCTGGTCGAGCCGGCTCGCCAGTGCCGGGAACAGGTCGAGCACCGTGGAGAGGTCCTTGTTGCGGCCGAGCCAGCCGCCCAGGCGCAGGTTGTCACGTACGGTCAGCCCGGGGAACAGCCGCCGGCCCTCGGGGACGTGCGCGACCCCGGCGGCGGCGATGGTCTCGACGCTCGCGTGGATCAGTTCCCGGCCGGACACCGTCACCGATCCGCCCCGGTCCGGGAGCATGGCGGTGACGGCCCGCAGCAGGGTGGACTTGCCGGCGCCGTTGGGTCCGACGAGCGCGACGATCTCGGCCTCGTCCACGGTGAGGGAGACGTCGTGGAGCACCCGGATCCGCCCGTACCCGGCGGTGAGCCGGTCGACTTCGAGCATCATGAGGGCTTCTTCCTCGTGTAACGGTGGCCGAGGTAGGCCTCGATGACCCGCTCGTCGCTCAGCACCTGGTCGGGAGGGCCCTGGGTGAGGACCTTGCCGTGGTGCAGCACGAGGATCTCGTCGGAGACCGCCGCGATGGCCTGGACGACGTGCTCGATGATCAGCAGGGTCAGCCCGTCGTTCTTCAGCTCGTCGATGAGCCGGAGCGCGGGCTCGATCTCGGCCGGCCGCAGCCCCGCGAGCACCTCGTCGAGCAGGAGCAGCCGTGGCCGCAACGCGAGCGCCTTGGCCAGCTCCAGCCGGCGCGCGTCCGCGACGGAGAGTTCGGCCGGGGAGAGCGCGTCCTTGCCGCCCAGCCCGACCCGTTCCAGCACCTCGGCCGCCTCCCGGCGGGCGTGCGCCGGCGAACGTACCGAGGACGGTCCGAACATCGCCGCCACCGCCACGTTGTCGGCGACGGTCAGGCCGCGGAACGGCTTGACGATCTGGAACGTACGGGCCACCCCCGCGTGCGCGATCCGCCATGGCCTGGCCGCGGTGAGGTCCGTGCCGTCGATCTCGACGG
>DASQPY010000033.1:0-8140 GCA_035643735.1 Actinoallomurus sp.
GGTCGGGCGCGTAGTAATAGCCGCCGGGCCGTACCGCCTTGGAGACGTCCAGGTTGATCACGCCCGGCTCGACGACGGCGCGCTCGTCGTCGATGTCGATCTCCAGGATGCGGCGCATGCGGGAGGTGACGATCAGTACGCCGTCGGTGCGGGGGAGCGCACCCCCGGACAGCCCGGTACCCGAGCCGCGCGCGATGTACGGGACGCCTTCGGCGGTGCAGGCCCGGACGATCTCGGCGATCTGCTCGGCCCCGTCCGGCAGGACCACGACCCCGGGCGTCGCCCGGTGGTAGGTCAGCCCGTCGCACTCGTACGTGCGCAGCTCAGCCGGGTCGGTAATGACGTTCTCGGCACCGGCGACGACCCTGAGCCGCTCCGCGAGCCCTTCGAGCCTTGCTGTCACATCACCCATCCTTGACCTTTTGCGACAGATCCAAACTAGCCGGTATCAATGCGTGACCTGGCGATCGCGGACGACGCCGGAGCCCGGGGTGTCCCGGGCTCCGGACACCGGTCAGGGCATGCGTTCGTAGGCGGGAAGGGTGAGAAAGTCGGCGTAGTCGTCGGCGAGGGCGACCTCCTTGAAGAGGCCGACCGCGTCGGCGAAGCGCTTCTCGTCGAAGGCGTCCCCGTACGACTCGCGGATCTTGGCCAGCTCCTCGTCGATGAGCCGCTCGACCAGCTCCGAAGTGACTTTGGGGCCGTCGGCGAGCTCGACGTCGTTGTGGATCCACTGCCAGACCTGCGAGCGGGCGATCTCGGCCGTCGCCGCGTCCTCCATCAGGTTGAAGATGCCGACCGCGCCGTTCCCGCCCAGCCAGGTGGCGATGTACTGCAGGCCGACGCTGATGTTGTTGCGCAGGCCCGCGTCGGTGATCTCACCCGGGGTCTTGCCGACCGCCAGCAGCTCAGAGGCGGACACCGACACGTCCTCGCGGAGCCGATCGCGCTGGTTCGGCTTGTCGCCGAGGACCCCGTCGAAGACCTCGCGGCAGATGTCCACCATGCCGGGGTGGGCGACCCAGGACCCGTCGAAGCCGTCCTCGGACTCGCGGGTCTTGTCCGCCCGCACCTTCTCGAAGGCGGCCTTGTTGACCTCTTCGTCGCGCCGCGAGGGAATGAAGGCGGCCATGCCGCCGATCGCGTGCGCGCCGCGCTTGAGGCAGGTGCGGACGAGAAGCTCCGTGTACGCCCGCATGAACGGGGCGGTCATGGTGATCGCGTTGCGCTCGGGCAGCAGGAACTGCCGGCCGCGCGAGCGGAACTTCTTGATCATCGAGAACAAATAGTCCCACCGGCCGGCGTTGAGCCCCGCGGAGTGGTCGCGCAGCTCGTAGAGGATCTCCTCCATCTCGAACGCCGCCGGGATGGTCTCGATCAGCACGGTCGCGCGGATCGTGCCGCGCGGGATCTCCAGGAGGTCCTGGGCCAGGTTGAAGACGTCGTTCCAGAGGCGCGCCTCGTGCCGGCTCTCGATCTTCGGCAGGTAGTAGTACGGACCCTTGCCCTTGTCGAGCTGGCGGCGGGCGCAGTGGAAGAAGTAGAGGCCGAAGTCGAAGATCGAGCCGGACATGCGCTCGCCGTCGACGAGCATGTGCTTCTCGTCCAGATGCCACCCGCGCGGGCGCACGACGATGGTGGCGAGCTCCTCGTCGGGCTTGAGCTCGTACGCCTTGCCGCCGGTCTCGAAGTCGACGGTGCGGTCGAGGGCGTCGCGGAGGTTGAGCTGGCCGCCGACCATGTTCTCCCAGAGCGGGGTGTTGGCGTCCTCGAAGTCGGCCAGCCAGACCTTCGCCCCGGAGTTGAGCGCGTTGATCGTCATCTTGCGGTCCGTGGGACCGGTGATCTCGACACGGCGGTCCTCCAGGCCGGGCGCCGGGTCGGCCACCCGCCAAATGTCGTCCTGCCGGACGTCGGCGCTCTCCGGCGAGAAGTCGAGGGTGCCGCCCTGCGACAGCTCCTCCTGGCGCTCGGCGCGCAGGCCGAGCAGCTCGCCGCGCCGCACGCCGAACTCACGCTGGAGGGTGGCGAGGAAGTTCAGCGCGCCGGGCGTGAGGATCTCATCGAATCGCTCGTTGACGGGGCCGGTCAGCTCCACGCCTGCGGGTTCGGCCATCCCAGCCATGTCTCTGCCCTTTCGTATAGCGAAAACTCACTTCTGCTTAGCGGAAAGCCTATTAAGGCTCTCATGGACCGGTCAAAACAGGCCGGTCACAGCCGGTTCGTCACACCCATACCCGCATACGCGCCCCGCAGTGGGTAGGGCGTCCTGTACCGATATCCAGGTGTGTGATCCGGCCAGTCGTGACAGCATCAAGGAAGATCCGGGGACGCTCCGGCGTTGACATGGGGGAACATGTCTACTTTTTCCTACGAAGAACCCGAGCCGCTGACCGGCGAGCTCGACCTCGAAGACCGGCAGGCACTGCGCCGGGTCGCCGGGCTCTCAACCGAGCTCCACGACGTCACCGAGGTCGAGTACCGCGCCCTGCGGCTCGAGCGCGTCGTCCTCATCGGCGTGTGGACCGACGGCGACCAGCTCCACGCCGAAAACTCCCTCCGTGAGCTGGCGCTGCTGGCCGAGACCGCCGGCTCGGAGATCCTCGAGGGGATGATCCAGCGGCGGTCGAGGCCGGACCCGGCGACGTACGTCGGCTCGGGCAAGGCGCTCGAACTCCGCGACGTCGTGATCTCCTCGGGCGCCGACACCGTGATCTGCGACGGAGAGCTGGCCCCCAGCCAGCTGCGCCGTCTGGAGGAGGTCGTCCAGGTCAAGGTCATCGACCGGACGGCGCTCATTCTCGACATCTTCGCCCAGCACGCGAGCAGCCGCGAGGGCAAGGCCCAGGTGGAGCTGGCCCAGCTCGAATACCTTCTGCCGCGCCTGCGTGGCTGGGGTGGCAACCTGTCCCGTCAGGTCGGTGGACGTGCCGCCGGCGGTGTGGGCATCGGTGGCCGTGGCCCCGGTGAGACCAAGATCGAGCTGGACCGGCGCCGGATCCGGACGCGCATGGCCAAGCTCCGCCGCCAGATCGGCGAGATGGGCAAGGCGCGCGACACGATGCGTTCGCAGCGGCGTACGCGCGCGGTGCCCGCCGTCGCCATCGCCGGCTACACCAACGCGGGCAAGTCCAGCCTGCTCAACCGCCTCACCGGCGCGGGAGTGCTGGTGGAGAACGCCCTGTTCGCCACCCTCGACCCGACGATCCGCCGGGCGCAGACGCCGAACGGCCGCGCCATCACGCTCGCCGACACCGTCGGGTTCGTCCGGCATCTGCCGCACCAGCTCGTCGAGGCGTTCCGCTCGACGCTGGAGGAGGTCGCCGACTCCGACCTGATCCTCCACGTGGTCGACGGCTCCGACGCCGACCCGGAGGCCCAGATCGCGGCCGTACGCGAGGTGTTGCGCGACGTCGGCGGCGGTGAGGTGCCGGAACTGATCGTCATCAACAAGGCCGACATCGCCGACGAGATGGCCATCGCCCGGCTCCGCCGTCAGGAGCCGCGCAGCGTCGTCGTTTCGGCACGCACCGGCGCCGGCGTCGAAGAGTTGCTCCAGGCGGTGGAGGACACCCTGCCGCGTGACGAGCGCGAGATGCGGGTACTCGTGCCGTACGAACGTGGTGACCTGGTCGCCCGCGTGCACGACCTCGGGGAGGTGCTCTCCCAGGAGCACACCGCCGAGGGCACCGAGCTGCACGCGCGTGTGCCTGGGCGTGTGGCGGCCGAGCTGGAGCCGTACGCCTCCGCGCAGGTCTGATCCCGTCCCGACCGGGGCCGACGATGTCGGCCCCGGTCGTCTTTCTGGTTCGCACCGACCTCAGCGTCCTTCTGAGGTATCGTCAAAGCGCCTGTGACAGTCGGCCGTTGGGGCGTTCGAGGAGTGGTATGCGCGGCCAAAGGCTGTACAGGGTGGCGTCGGTGCACTACCGTGACGAAACCGAGTTTTACGGGTTCGTTGCTCCCGGTGGTCTGATGACCATCTCCTTAACCGCGTTTGGGTCCGCCGGCAGTGTTGCCGGCGTCAGTCGATCGAGAGCAGGTGACCCGCTGCATGGCGTCCGGACACCCTTCGCCGGCGCGCGATCGCAAAGCCGGGCGGTGATGCAATGACCGTACGTTTGCTGACGAACATCGGTCGTTTGTGGACCGGAACGGACGTGTGCAGCAACGCCGCGATCCTCGTGCACGACGACCGCATCGTGTGGGCCGGCCCGGCATCGGATCTCCCGCAGAGCGTCCCCGGCGTCATCGACGACATCGTCGACGTCGACCATGTGGAAAACCTCGGCGGCGGCCTCGTCACGCCCGGCCTCATCGACGCGCACTCTCATCCGGTCTACGCGGGCAACCGCTGGGCCGAGCTCGCCATGCGCACGAGCGGCTCCACCAACAACGAGATCGTCGCCGCGGGCGGCGGCGTGGCGTCCACGGTGACCGTGACCCGTGGCACCGACCCCTGGACCCTGTGCAACAACGTGCGCGAGCGGCTCCGGCAGTGGATCTGCGCCGGCACCACCACGATCGAGGCGAAGACCGGATACCACCTCACCCGTGACGGCGAGCTGGCCGACATCCGGATGCTCCGCTCTCTCGAGGACGAGCCGTCGATGCCGCGCATCCACGCGACCTTCCTCGCCGCGCACGTTCTCCCACCCGAATACTTCGGCCGCCGTCGCGACTACATCGAGGCCGTGCGCCTCTGGGCAGGCGACGCGGCGGCCGCGGGCGCCGACAGCATCGACGTCTACTGCGACGAGGGCCACTTCACTCCGGACGAGGCCCGCGTCCTGCTGATGACCGGCCAGCGCGTCGGCCTCAAGGCCCGCCTGCACGCGTGCGCCAACGAGCGCGTCGGCGCCGCGCAGGTCGCGGCCGAGGTCGGCTGCGCCTCCGCCGACCTGCTCACCGAGGCCAACGAGGACGACATCAAGGCGCTCCACCACGGAGGCGTCGCCGCGACCATCTGCCCGGGCAGCGCACTGCACAACGGCCGCACGCCGCCGGTCCGCGCCCTGCTCGACCGCGGCGTCACGCTCGCGCTCGGCACCGACCACAACCCCGGCCAGTGCGGCATCACCTCGATGCCGCTGGTCGTCGGCCTGTCCGTGGCGATGTTCGGCCTCAGCGTCAACGAGGCCCTGCGCGCCGCGACGCTCGGTGGCGCGGCCGCGCTGCGCGTCAACGACCGAGGCGCGCTCGCGCCCGGCATGTACGCCGACATCGTGCTGTGGGACGCCGACCACGAGGGCGCCTTCGCCTGGGCGTTCGGCCTGCGGGCCCAGCGCGTCTGGCGAGGCGGCGTTCCGGTCCAGCCCTAGAGCTTGTCACCCGCCGGGATCGGCCGGGGGAAGACGGCGACGAAGCGGGCCACCGCCCGCTCGTCGCCTTCGATTTTGAGGGCCCCGTTCCGGATCGCCCCGGCGAGGTCACGGCCGCCGAAGACCAGGGACCGGAGCGTGGCGGCGTCGGTGTCGAGCACCGCGTCGGGGCGCTCGGCGGTGCCCCGCGTCAACTCCAGACGGCCGCCGGTGATCTCGGCGCGGAAGCGGTCGTCGCCGAGGCGGATCTCATAGGTCCCGTCCTGCGCTGCCTCGGGGTCGAAGCTCGTCTTCAGCGCGAACATCAGGGCGTCGGCGCTGAGCTCGTTGCCGGAGGCCAGCGGGCTCCGGCTGCCCCATCGGGCCAGGTGGAACAGCACGGGCTCCAGGTCACGGCCCCACTCGGTCAGCTCGTACACCCAGGCCGCGGCGGGCGGGCCGAGCCTGCGGCGTCGTACGACGCCGGTGTCCTCCAGCTCGCGCAGCCGCTGGGACAGGACGTTCTGGCTGGCCGTGGGCAGGCCGTGATGCAGGTCGGTGAAGCGCTTCGGGCCGAAGAGCAACTCGCGCACCACGAGCAGGGCCCAGCGTTCACCGACCGCGTCGAGACCGCGCGCGATGCCGCAGGGGTCGTCGTACTTACGGGACATGCCTCGAATTCTAGCTTGTGCTCCAGGAGTAACTACTCCTAAAGTAGGAGCAGCTTGGCCGGGAGGTCCCCATCAAGACCGCACACCGTCCGCCCCAGGGCGACATGCTGGACGGCGAGGTCGTGGAAGGGACGGTGCCGGAGTACGCCCTGGTCCAGCGGCACTACTACGGTGACGAGCAGGCGGCGCCGATCACCGCCGGGGTCGACGTGCCGCCTGTGCGGACGGTGCTACGCCCGTCCTATACCGGGGTCCCTCATTTCTCCACGCGGTTCCCCCCGGCGAGATCGCCGACGACTTCCAGCAGAGAGGACGCTGATGGCCACCTATGTCCTGATCCACGGCGCCGGTGACGCCTCGTACTGGCACCGGGTGGTGCCCGAGCTGCGCGCCCTGGGCCACGACGTCGTGGCACCCGAGCTGCCGAGCGACGACGCGGCGGGCCTGTCCGGGTACACCGACGCGGTCGTGTCCGCCATCGGCGACCGTACGGACCTGATCGTCGTGGCCCAGTCGCTGGGCGGCTTCACCGCACCGCTGGTGTGCGATCGCGTGCCGGCGCGGCTGCTGGTGATGCTCGCGGCGATGGTCCCGGCGCCGGGGGAGCCGGCGGGAGAGTGGTGGGGCAACACCGGCGCGGAGCAGGCGCGCCTCGAACAGGCCGAACGCGACGGCCGGCCGCCGGAGTTCGACCTGATGACGGGCTTCTTCCACGACGTGCCGCCGGAGATCGCGGCCGAGGCGATGTCGCGCGAGCAGCGGGCCGAGTCGGCGGCGATGTGGACCCAGCCGTGGCCGCTCGACGCCTGGCCGGACGTGCCGACCCGCTTCCTGCTGTGCCGGGAGGACCGTTTCTTCCCGGCGCCGTTCATGCGCCGCGTCGTACGGGAACGCCTGGGCATCACACCGGATGAGATGGACGGCGGTCACCTGCCCGCACTGAGCCGCCCGAAGGATCTGATCGACCGCCTGGAGGCCTACCGCGCGGCGCTATGAGGCGACGATCCCCGCCTCGTGGGCGATGAGGCCCGCCTGGGCGCGGTTCGCGAGACCAGCGGTCTCGCCGTCGACCCCTGAGTGCGACAGACGAGCGGTAACGGGCCCTGGCGACCACCAGAGCCCGTACGGCTCGCTTACCGGTAGGGGCTGTTCAGTCCTTTTCGACGGGGGTCTGGAGTTCGGTGACCCAGCGGTCGGGGGCGCCGGGCGGGCAGTCGAGGTAGAGCTCGCGGGCGTACCCCGTCGCGCGGTGGCTGTGAGTGTCGAGCCACCGCGCCAGTACCTGGCCCGTGGCGACGACCTCGTCCATCGAGCCGCGGTGCACGATGGTGGCCGCCGTCTCGATGGCGGGAAGGTTCACGACCGCGAAGTCGTACTCCTCCCTCGGCGTCACCGAAACCGGCAGGCAGGCGTGCACGGTGATCGTGCCCTCGGGGGAGTCCTCGTAGTAGGCGATGCCCGGTCCGGTCACCGCGACTCCGGCCTGAGCCAGCCGGCGGTCGAGCTCGGGGTAGAGCGGCTGGATGACCGGCCCGATGTCCTCGGGCTGGTAGCTCGCCGCGGTGCCGGTGAGCTCGGCCACCCGTACGGAGGGAATGGGCTTGAGCAGGACCTCGGAGGTGGACATGTGCCCCTCGCTTTCGATCATCCGGAGTCTCGCCTCGACTCTCGTCAGCCGGGCGGCGTCCGCGCTCATCCGGGCCTCCAGCTCCGCACGGCGCAGCCGGAGCATGCCGTGCAGCTCGTCGGTCCGTACCCGTTCGTCGAGGATCTTCTGGACCTGCTGCAGGGTGAACCCGAGATCCTTCAGCGCGACGATGCGGTTGAGCCTGGTCAGTTGCGTGGCGGCATAGAAGCGGTAGCCGCTGGCCGGGTCGACGCGCGCGGGCCGCAGCAGGCCGATCGCGTCGTAGTGCCGGAGCATGCGGACCGAAACGCGACCGTACCTGGCGAAATCTCCGATGTTGAGCATGACGCCTCTCAGTGCAGAGCCTGACACCGTGTCACGGTCAAGGCCCGCTGATCGCGGCCTCGGCCCAGGCGCGTACGAGGATCTCGTCCACCGTCTCGGCGGGTGTCTGTCCGCTGGTGTCGAGCCAGAGCCCGAGGCGGGGCGTCTCGCGCCGGAGCGCTTCGTCGAGCAGGCCGACGGTGAATCGGCCGTAGGCG
>DASQPY010000034.1:0-2670 GCA_035643735.1 Actinoallomurus sp.
TGCGGCGTTGTTGTTCTGGCCGGCGACGTGCACCGCCACCAGGTCGCCGTGCCCGGCGCGGGCCGCGATCCGTGCCGCGCGGCGGATGAGCGTGTCGCCCTCCGGGCCGCCGGTCAGGGCCACGACGATGCGCTCACGCGCCTCCCAGGTCTCGGTGATGCCCTTCTCGTCGCGGTAGCGCGCGAGGGCGTCGTCCACCCGGTCGGCCACCCACAGGAGGGCCAGCTCGCGCAGGGCGGTGAGGTTGCCCAGGCGGAAGTAGTCCGACAGCGCCGCGTCCACGCCTCCGGCCGGATGGATGTCGCCGTGCGCGAGGCGGCGGCGCAGCGACTCGGGTGACATGTCGACCAGCTCGATCTGGTCCGCGCGCCGTACGACCTCGTCGGGCACCGTCTCCCGGCGGGGCAGGCCCGTGATGCGCTCGGCCACGTCGGCCAGCGACTCCAGCTGCTCGACGTTGACCGTGGACACGACGTCGATGCCCGCGTCGAGGAGCTCCTCGACGTCCTGCCAGCGCTTGTCGTTGCGCGCCCCGGGCGCGTTGGTGTGCGCGAGCTCGTCGACGAAGGCGACCTGGGGGGCACGCGCGATCATCGTGTCGACGTCCATCTCCCCCCGCCGTAGCGGCACGGTCTCGAGCCCGTGCAGCAGCGAGGCGGTGCGGGGGCGGCCGTAGGTCTCGGCGACGCCCACGACCAGGTCGGTGCCGCGCTCCCGGCGCCGCACCGCCTCACCGAGCATCGCGTACGTCTTGCCGACCCCGGGTGCCGAGCCGAAGTAGATCTTGAGCCTGCCGCGCTCGACCATCGACTCACCCCCTCTACGCATTGTGACCCGGTACTCCGCCAGGCTCCTCATCGAGGCGGAAGCGCAGCCGGCAGACCACGGCGTCGGTGTCGCGGCGCAGGGCGTGCGCGAGCACGGCCCCGCGCTGGTTCTGCAGCACGCGCTGCCAGATGTGGGCCGGCTCGACCTCGGGGATGAGAACGAAGACGTGGGGCTCACCGACGCCGCGCACGTAGTTCACGATCGGGTTCACGAGCCGCCGGTGCCCGTCGTTGACCAGGGCGAGGCTGACGTCCGGAGCCCAGCGTTCCCACGCCCTGATGAACGCGTCGGTCTCCGCGGGCTCGTCGGGATGGGTCACCCGCACCGCGACGACCCGGTCGCCGAGCGAGAGCGCCGCCGAGAGCGCCTCCTTCGTCAGGCGGTTCACCCCACCGACCGGCACGATCGCCAGGGACCTGCGCGGGCGCGGGCGTGCCGGCACCCGGTCCAGCTCCAGCCGCTTCCCGATCCGCCCGTACGCACGGTTGACGGCGGACATCAGCCAGACGATGAGCGGCATCGTGACCACGATCAGCCAGCCGCCCGACGGGAACTTGGTGACGGTGACCACGATCGCGGCCAGCCCGGTGAGCAGGGCGCCGAAGCCGTTGAGTGCCGCGCGGGGACGCCAGCCGTACGGGCGGTCGGTCCACCAGTGCCGCACCATGCCGGCCTGCGACAGCGTGAAGCCGACGAACACCCCGATGGCGAACAGCGGAACCAGGGTGTTCATGTCGCCGCCCGTGCCGACGAGCAGCAGCCCGCCGGCGATGGCGAGGAAGAGGATGCCGTACCGGTGCACCTGGCGTTCGGCCCGCAGCGCGAACAGGTGCGGCAGGTTGTTGTCCTTGGCCAGCAGCTGCGCCAGCACCGGCATGCCGCCGAAGGAGGTGTTGGCGGCCAGGGCCAGCAGCACGACCGTGGCGAACTGCACGACGTAGTAGCCGATGCCGTGGCCCAGCGACCCCTCCGTCACCTGCGACAACACCGTGATCCCAGCCACCGGGCGTACGTGGAAGCGCACGATCAGGGCGGAGATGCCGATCAGCATGACGCCGAGCAGCGCGCCGAGCGCGACCTCCGCCCGCTGCGCCCGTCTCACCCTGGGCCGCCGGAAGGAGGGCACCGCGTTCGCGATCGCCTCGACGCCGGTCAGCGCCGCGCACCCGTTGGCGAACGCCCGCAGCAGCAGGAAGACGCCGACCGTCTGGAGGCCGTGTGCCTGTGCCACGGCATGCCCGGCCACCACGGGGCGGTCGCGGAACAGGCCGACGACCACCACGGACAGCACGGACAGCACGAAGACCACGGTCGGGGCGATGAACATCCGCGCGCTGTTCGCGATGCCGCGCAGGTTGACCATGGTGATCAGGGCGAGCACCCCGAGGCAGAGCCAGACGGTGTACGGCAGCAGCCGGGGTACCGCCGAGGTGAGCGCGGCCACGCCCGCCGCGATCGAGACGGCGACGTTGAGCACGTAGTCGACGACCAGCGACGCGGCGGCGACCAGGGAGGCGCGGCGGCCGAGATAGGTCTTGGCGACCCCGTACGCCCCGCCGCCCTGCGGAAACGCGGCGATCACCTGCCGGTAGGACAGCGTGAGCACGCCGAGCAGCGCCGCGATGGCCAGCGTGACCGGGACGGTGTAGCCGAGCGCCGCTCCCCCGCCGGCGGCCAGGACGATGACGATGGCCTCGGGGCCGTACGCCACCGAGGCCATGGCGTCCAGGGAGAGCGCGGCGAGCCCACCGGGGACCGACAGGCGGTGGCGTTCCGCCGGTTCGGCGTCCTTGCGCCCAGGGCTCCGCCGCCCGGTGAGAACGCTCATCTCTCGCAGGTCCT
>DASQPY010000035.1:0-2072 GCA_035643735.1 Actinoallomurus sp.
GCCCGCGTCATGACGATCGGCCCGAGCGACGGAACGTACGCCGAGGCCACCGCCCCGATCGTCGCCCCGGCGGTGCACGCCGGCAAACCTGTTCCGGTGAAGTACGACGTCACCGGCGTGCGCTCCCTCAACGAGCCGCGGCTGGTCGTCTCCACGGTCGGACACTGGAACCCGGTGCTCGGCCCCGTCTTCACCGCGGCCCACTCCTACCCGCTCACCGGCACCTCCGGCACGATCACCCTGCCCGCCGACGCCTTCACCGGGGGAGGGGGCCTCTACGGCGTCGGGATCGCGCAGTCCACCGGAGGAGACGGCGACCTCTCCTACGCCGTCTACGGAGAGTTCGCCCCCGTCCGGGTCCAGGGCGCGACCGCGTCCGAACGCCCGGGCGCGCCGACACTCGCCACCTCCGGCGGCGGGTACGGACACCTCGTGCAGGTCACCCGCGCGGCCCCGTCCTTCTCGGTCCGCTACGACGCCCGGACGGCGGGGGCGACATCGGCGCTCCTGGAGATCTCGGCTCCCGGGCCCACGGTCTACGGATCGTTCAACACCGTCACCAACGCGAACGGCACGGTCCCCGACAACGACGGCGTGAACGCCCCTTCCACGGTCCGCCGCGCGGTACCGCGCACCTCCGGCACCCTCACGCTGAACCCCCTGACCCTCGGCCTGCCGACCTCGATGTCGTACAGCGTCCGTGTCCTGGCCACCGACCGTCACGGCAAGGTCGTCGGCCAGGCGTCTCCGTCATCGTTCCTGGCCGTCGACGACGGGCTCGCGCCCGCCGGCGACAGCGTGCTCGGCTTCGCCGCCGCCGGAGAGGACTCCGTGGTGGCCCTGCGCACCGCCGCCGGCGGCAGCGAGGTCCGCCGCTACTCCACGAGGACCGGCGCGTACGGTCCCGCCCTCGCCACGGACCACGGCGACTCGTCCTACTACGAGATCTTCGGCCTGGCCCCCGGCGCGCACCGCCTGCTCCTCGGCCATCGGGCGGACGACGGCGGTGAGCTGCGGCTGGAGACCTACGACACGGCCACCGGAACCCTGGTCGGCACCGCGACCGCGGGCGCCGCCACCGTGGTGGCGGGCCGCGTCGACTCCCAGCGCGACCGCGCGGCCGTGCTGACGCACGCCACGGACGGAGGCAAGGACGTCGTGATCCCGGTCGACCTGGCGACCGGGAAGGCGGGGACCGCGTTGCCCGCGGATCCGGACGGGGTCGCGGCCGGCGCCTTCTCCCTGATGGACATCGACTCCTCGACCGGAGACGTCTACCTGGCGGCGCGGAACTCCGGCGTGATCTGCTTCAAGGCGACGACGGAGGCCCGCCTCGACCTGGACACGGGCACGGTGACGGCGTCCGGGACCATGCCGGGCTGCGGTACGAACCTGGCCTCGGACCAGAACGGGCAGCTGTACACGCTGGAGACCCGGTCGGTGTCGGCGAACCTCCCGCCCAGCACCACCCTCGTGCCGCTGGACGAGAAGAGCCTCCAGCCCGGTTCCTCACTGGCGGTACGCCAGGGAACCGGCCTGACCATGGCCGTGGACGGCGTGCACCATCTCGCCCTGGTGGCCTTCTCGGTCCCGGCCGGCGAGCCGCACTTCGGATCCCAGGGCGGAGTCATCCGGGACAACAACGCCACCAGCCAGGTGGCGGTCATCGACCTCACGACCGGAGAGACCGTCCGCACTCTGGCGGGCTTCCTCTTCACCGACGGTTTCGGCGGCTCCTTCAACGGCGGCCAGGAACGCTCCGTCCAACTCGACCCGGCGACGCGCACGGGCTGGACGTACGGCCACGGGATGGAGCAGGTCCAGCAGTTCTCCTACTGACAGACGGGAGTCGATGACCCCGTCCGCCGGCGTGAGCTACGAACGGTCGGAATCGTGAGCCCTGGCGACAGAGGGCGTTCCTTCCTACCCGCCCATGAAGTCGTGGTCATGCGCGGCATCGTCCGTCGACGCTCCTGGTAACGCTTTGCTATCGGTCGATAGGCCAGTGACTCTCGGTGCCAACCAAGCCTGGCATCGCGGCGTCTGGTGATTGTGAGAGAAACGAGACGTTC
>DASQPY010000036.1:0-8588 GCA_035643735.1 Actinoallomurus sp.
GCCTTGAACACCCGTGTCCCGTCGGAGAGCGCCTCGGCCACGTAGCGGGCGGCCGACGGCTCGGCGAAGAACGTCGCGGTACGCAGGCAGTCGGGTGTGCGCGCGGCGAACTCGGCGGCCCAGCCGTTGAGCCACTCGGCCATCTCCGGGCGGTGGGGATAGAGGAGCCCGGTGAAGCGCCGTACGCCGAACTCGCGGAGCAGGCCCAGCCGCCCTTCCTCGTCCTGGCGGTAGTGCGCCGACCACGAGAGCCCGGCCTCGGTGAACCGGTCGAAGTAGGCCCGCACCTTCCTCAGCACGTTGTCCGGCATGAAGTGGGTGTGGACGTCGATCAGACCCGGCAGGCCGAGCGAGCGCCAGAAGAGGGGGATGTCCGCATCGTCCAACGGGGGTCGTACGGCGCCGGCAACGGGGGGCATGCCCGGCATCATCCCAAAAGGCCATCCCGGACGATCGGACTACCCGCGCGGTGATCGTCAACCGGGGGTTGACGATAGCGAGCCGTCAACCTACGGTTGACGAATGGAAGACATGCCGGCACGACTCGACGACCTGATCAGCTTCGTCAAGAACCAGCATCCCGAAGGTGGTCCCCTGGACCACCTGTCCGACGCGGTCCTCACCTCCGAGCGACTCGGCGAGGTCGCCGACCACCTGATCGGCCACTTCGTGGACCAGGCCCGCAGGGCGGGCGCGTCCTGGACCGACATCGGCGAGTACATGGGGGTGAGCAAGCAGGCCGCACAGAAGCGTTTCGTCCCGAAGAAGACCGACGCGCCGGAGTCGCTTGAGGGCGGCGCCTGGGCGCGATTCACCCAGCGGGCCCGCCACACGATCGTGCAGTCACAGGAGGAGGCGCGCGCCGCCGGTCACGACTACATCGGTACCGAGCACATCCTGCTCGGACTGCTGCACGAGCCGGACGCCCTGGCGGCCAAGGCGATCGAGGCCCAGGGAGTCTCGCTCGACCAGGTGCGCACCAGCGTGACGGCCGTCCTCGGCCCGGGCGGGCAGGCGCCGGCCGGCCACATCCCCTTCACTCCGCGCGCCAAGAAGGTGCGCGAGCTGACCATACGGGAGGCCCTGCGGCTCGGCCACAACTACGTCGGCACCGAGCACATCCTGCTGGGCCTGTTCGGCGAGGAGGAAGGCCTCGCGGCCAAGGTCCTCGGTGAGCTGGGCGTATCGAAGGACGTGGCCGAGACCTGGATCGTCGAAGAGCTGTCGCGAACCGCCTAGCGCGAGACGAGCCATTCCTGCGGCTCGATCAGGTTTTCCGGATCGCGCAGGTACGCGACCCGCAGCGGCTCCCACATCACCGCCGGCTTGGCGATCAGCGTGGCCCCGCGCGATCGCCGAGGCGGCGTACTCCGTGAAGCGGCAACTGGGTAGAGTCCAGACATATTTTGGAATCCGATTCGGTTGCCGGAGGCCACATGGACGCCCAGGATTTCGCCGACGTACTCGACGCCGTCCGCTCCTTCGTGCGCGAGAAGGTCGTCCCGCGCGAGGACGAGATCGAGGAGACCGACCAGATCCCGGCCGAGGTGCGCCAGGCCTCCGCCGACATGGGCCTGTTCGGGTACGCGCTGCCGGAGGCGTACGGCGGCCTGGGTCTGTCGATGAGCGAAGAGGTACGCCTGGCGTTCGAGCTCGGCTACGCCAGCCCCGCCTTCCGCTCGATGTTCGGCACCAGTAACGGCATCGCCGGGCAGGTCATCGTCAAGGCCGGCACCGACGACCAGAAGGCGCACTGGCTCCCCCGGCTCGCGAGCGGCGAGGTCATCGGGTCGTTCGCGCTGACCGAGGCCGAGGCGGGCTCCGACCCCAGCACACTGACCACCACCGCCACCCGAGACGGTGAGCACTACGTCATCAACGGCAGTAAGCGATTCATCACCAACGCGCCAGAGGCCGACGTGTTCATGGTCTTCGCGCGCACCGGCGGCGAGGGTGGCCGCGGCATCTCGACGTTCGTCGTGGAGGCGGGCACCGAGGGCCTGAGCGTCGGCCCGTCCGACGAGAAGATGGGCCAGCGCGGCGCGCACACCGCCGAGGTGTTCTTCGACGGCGTACGCGTCAAGGCGGACGCGATGGTCGGCGAGGAGGGCACCGGTTTCCGCACCGCGATGGCCTCGCTCGCGCACGGGCGCGTGCACATCGCCGCCGTCTGTGTCGGCGTGGCCCAGCGGATCCTGGACGAGACCGTGGCGTACGCGAAGGAGCGCAGGCAGGGCGGGCAGCGGATCGCCGACCACCAGCTGATCCAGGGGCTCATCGCCGACTCCCAGACCGAGCTGTACGCGGGCCGCGCGATGGTGCTCCAGGCCGCCGAGGCGTACGACTCGGGGGAGGACCGCAGGCTCGGCCCGTCGTGCGCGAAGTACTTCTGCTCGGAGATGGCCGGGCGCGTCGCCGACCGTGCGGTGCAGGTCTTCGGCGGTATGGGCTACATGCGCGGCGTCGCCGTCGAGCGGCTCTATCGCGACGTCCGCCTGTTCCGCATCTATGAGGGAACGAGTCAGATCCAGCAGCTCGTCATCGCCCGCACACTGGTCCGCTGACGGGCTGTCCCGTACGGCCGTTTTCGATTTCCTCCTCCCTGCGCGGAGCGTGTATGGTTACGGAGCGCGGAAGGCCGCAAGCCCCCTTAGCTCAGTCGGCAGAGCGTCTCCATGGTAAGGAGAAGGTCTACGGTTCGATTCCGTAAGGGGGCTCCACCAGCCGATGTCCACGCATCTCTCACGAAGAGCGTGATGTCGGCTGTTCCGGGTGCGGGCGGGCAGTCCTGTATTCTGTCCCCGGTCCTCCCGGATTTGTTCGTGGCGGAGTAGCTCAGTCAGGCAGAGCAAGCGGCTCATAATCGCTGTGTCGCCGGTTCAAGTCCGGCCTCCGCTACTACCTTGCCGATCGCCTGCACTGCGAGCGGTCCGGCGAGGGGTGTCCGTCCAGTTGTCCCTCACGCAGAAAGGCACTCCCCAGTGGCTGCCACCGACGTACGGCCAAAGATCACGCTGGCCTGCCAGGAGTGCAAGCACCGCAACTACATCACGCGGAAGAACCGGCGCAACGACCCGGACCGCATGGAGCTGAAGAAGTACTGCCCCAACTGCCGCAAGCACCAGGCACACCGCGAGACCCGCTAGTCCACGCGACGCTTGTAGTCCGGCTTTCCTGACGTTCACGGCCCGCCCCGAGCACCACTCGGGGTGGGCTGAACCACGTTCTGTTACCGTCGCCACAACGGCACGCGCTGGGACGCGAAGGGATGGATTGCATGGCCTTGAACCGCGATTTCATCGGGCGGGCGTTCCCGTCTCCGGAGCCGTACGAGATCACCCGGGTGAAGATCAAGGAGTTCGCGGACGCGATCGGTGACCTGAACCCGGTCTACCGCGACCAGGACGCCGCCAAGGCGGCCGGCCACCCCGACGTGCTCGCGCCGCCGACCTTCCCGATCGTCTTCTCGCTGGGCGGTGGCTCGCTCGACGACCCCGAGCTGGGCCTCAACTGGGCGATGGTGGTCCACGGCGAACAGCGCTTCGAATACCGCAGGCCGCTGCGGGCCGGCGACGTGGTGACCACCGAGTCGACCATCGCCGGCATGCGCTCGATCGGACGCAACGAACGGCTCGACATCCAGACCGTCATCACCACGGTGGAGGGCGAGCACGTCTGCACCGCGCACAACGTCCTGATCGAGCGGGGGGCCTGAGCATGACCACCACGGTGAAGTACGACGACGTCGAGGTCGGCCAGGAGATCCCCGAGCGCACCTACCCGGTGCGCCGCGTCGACCTGGTGAAGTACGCGGGCGCGTCCGGCGACTTCAACCCCATCCACTGGGACGAGAAGTTCGCCAGGTCCGTCGGCCTGCCCGACATCATCGCGCACGGCATGTTCACCATGGCCGAGGGCGGCAGGTTCGTCACCGACTGGGCCGGCGACCCGGGCGCGGTGATCGACTACGGCGTCCGCTTCTCCTCGATGGTCGTGGTGCCCTACGACGACAGCGCGGAGATCGTGATCAGCGGCAAGATCGAGGACAAGCTCGAGGACAACGCCGTCGTGGTCGCGCTCACCGCACGCTCGAACGGAGAGAAGGTCCTCACCCGCGCCAAAGCCACGGTGCGCCTCGCCTGATGGCCGTGCTCTGCGAGGGGGTGAACCTCGCCGGCTACACGACGCTGCGGCTCGGCGGCCCGGCACGCCGGTTCGTCGAGGCCACGACCGATGACGAACTGATCGGCGCCGTGCGCAAGGCCGACGAGGCCGGCACGGACGTCCTCATCCTCGGCGGCGGCAGCAACCTCGTCGTCGCCGACGAGGGCTTCCCCGGCACCGTGGTGCACATCGCCACCCGCGGGATCATGGTGTCCCCGGGCGCGTCCGGCGGACGGGTGCTCGTACGCGCGCAGGCGGGCGAGGAGTGGGAGCCGTTCGTCGCGCGCTGCGTGGAGGAGGGGCTCGCCGGAGTGGAGTGCCTCTCGGGCATCCCCGGCCGCCTCGGCGCCACCCCGATCCAGAACGTCGGCGCGTACGGCCAGGACGTCAGCGAGACGATCGTCGAGGTCCGCGCGTACGACCGCGAGCGCCGCGAGGTCGTCACGCTGGACAGGGAGGCCTGCCGTTTCCGCTACCGGAACAGCGCCTTCAAGGGATCCAGCCGCTACGTCGTGCTGGAGGTGGCCTTCGCGCTCGAACTCGCGGACCTGTCCACGCCGGTGCGCTATGCCGAGCTGGCCCGCACCCTCGGCGTCGAGCCGGGCGAGCGCGTCCCCCTGAAGGACGCGCGCGAGGCCGTGCTGGCCCTGCGCCGCGGCAAGGGCATGGTCCTGGACGCCGCCGATCCGGACACCCGCAGCGCCGGCTCGTTCTTCACCAACCCGATCCTGGACGCCGACCAGGTCGCCGACCTGGAAAAACGCGTCGCGGACCGGCTCGGCCCGGACGCGGGGTTCCCCCGCTATCCCGAGGCGGACGGACACGTGAAGACCTCGGCCGCCTGGCTCATCGACAAGTCCGGATTCGCCAAGGGACACGCGCGCGGCCCGGTCCGCATCTCCTCCAAGCACACGCTCGCCCTCACCAACCCCGACGGCGGCGCCCGTACTCACGACCTGCTGGAGCTGGCCAGAGAAGTCCGCGACGGCGTACGCGCGGCATTCGGCGTCACCCTCGTCAACGAACCCGTCTTCGTCGGCGTACGCCTCTAGATTCGCCTGAGACCGGGAATCCCCATCCCGGCGCGTACGTTTCAGCGGTCATGCCGATCCGGGGTTTGAATCACGCGGTCCTCTACGTACGCGACGCTCAGCGCAGCGCCGCCTTCTACCGCGACGTGCTGGGGTTCCGGGAGATCGTCAGCATGCCGAACGCGGTGTTCATGCGGGCGCCGGACTCCGACAACGACCACGATCTCGGCCTGTTCGGGATCGGGGACGCCGCCACGGCGTCGCCCGCCGGCCGGTCCACCGTCGGTCTCTACCACCTGGCCTGGGAGGTGCCGACCCTCGCCGACCTGAGCGACCACCGTACGCGGCTGGCCGACGCCGGGGCGCTGGTCGGGGCGAGTGACCATGGCACCACCAAGGCGCTGTACGCCAAGGACCCTGACGGACTGGAGTTCGAGGTGTCCTGGCTGGTGCCGCACGAGCTCATCGGCGACGACACGGAGATGGCCACGCTGCCGCTCGACCTCGAAGCCGAGATCGAGCGCTACGGGGCCGACCGGGTCGGCGCGCTCAGCCGCGTGCCGGGAACAGCACGTGCGTGAAGTCGTCCACGCGGGTGCCGTCCGGGCCCTCGAAACGTGAGCGTTCGATCGTCTCGCGCACGAACCCGGCCTTCTCCAGTACCCGCTGTGACGCCAGGTTGTCCGGCGCCGTGCCGGCCACGAGCCGCTGGACACCGATGGCGAACGCCCAGGTGCTGAGCAGCCGCACCGCCTGGGTGGCGACGCCGCGCCCGCGAAACTCCGGCCGCATGCTGTAACCGACCGCCGCCTGGCGGCAGAACGCCTCGTTGAACATCGCCAGGTCGCCAGCGAACTCCTCGTTCACCCGGACGGTGAAGGCCGCGCGTATGCCGGCCAGCCACTCGCTCGCCGCGCCGGCGCACCGCCGCTCGGCCCCGGCCCGCGTCTGGTCGAACGGGTACACCATCCGCGCACGTACGTCCGCCAGGTTGAGCAGCACGAACACGTCATCCACGTCCGCCATGCCCAGCGGCCGCAGCGTCACCTCACCCGAGCCCAGAACCTCGCCCGGCAGGTCGGGCAGCGGGCGCGCGGCCGGGCCGGGCGGGTCGCCGGGAAGCCGGGCCCACACCACCTCGTCGCGCCGCCGCCCTCCGTCGAGCAGGCGCCCCCCACGGCGTACGGCCTCGCGGGTGAACCCGGCGTTCAGGGCGACCCGCTGAGAGATCGTGTCCGTGATGTCGGTGACCATCTCCAGCCGCTCCCCGGTCTGCTCGCACAGGGCGCGTACGGCGGCGCTCGCCACGCCGCGGCGGCGCTGCTCCGGCGACACCCAGAAGGTCAGCTCCGCGGCGCCGGGCCGTACGGGGGTCAGCGCGAGGCCGCCCACGAGCCTCTCGTCGTCGAGCACCGCATGGGTGGCGGCCAGGTGCGGCGCCAGCAGGGAGGCCTGAGCGGGGGAGGGGGTTCGCAGCTGCATGACGGCCGATGCTGCCACCGACCGCCCGTCCCGTCACCCCGTTTGCGGCGCGGGCGTACGCAGCCAGGCATCGACGTCGTCCAGCATCCTTTTCTGCAGGTCGGCCGGTGCGGAGGAGCCGCGGATCGAACAGCGCGCCAGCTCCGCCAGCTCGGCGTCGGCGAAACCGTGGACCTCACGCGCCAGCTCGTACTGGCGCGTGAGCCGCGAGCCGAACAGCAGCGGGTCGTCGGCGCCCAGCGCGATCGGCACGCCCGCCTCGAAGATCTGCCGGACCGGCACGTCCTCCGGTGCCGCGAAGACCCCCAGGCCGACGTTCGAGGCCGGGCAGACCTCCAGCGTCACGCCGCGTGCGGCCAGCGTGTCCAGCAGGGCGGGGTCGTCGGCCGCACGCACCCCGTGCCCGATGCGGTCGGCGCCCAGGGCGTCCAGACAGGCGCGTACGCTCGCCGGGCCGAGCAGCTCGCCGCCATGGGGAGTCGACAGCAGGCCGGCGCGCTTGGCGATGCGGAACGCGGCGTCGAAGTCGTACGCCCGCCCGCGCCGCTCGTCATTGGACAGCCCGAAGCCCACGACACCGTGCCCGGCGTACTGGACCGCGAGACGGGCCAGCGTCCGCGCGTCGAGCGGGTGCCGGGTGCGGTTCGCCGCGATGATCACCCCGACGCCCACGCCGGACGCCTCAGACGCCTCGCGAGCCGCGTCCATCACCAGCTCGGTGAAGGGCGTGAGTCCCCCGAAGCGTGCGCCGTACCCGCTCGGATCGACCTGGATCTCCAACCAGCCGGAACCCTCCGCCGCCTCGTCCTCGGCCGTCTCACGAACCAGCCGGCGTACGTCCTCCTCCTCGCGCAGCACCGACCGGGCGATGTCGTAGAGCCGCTGGAACCGGAACCAGCCGCGTTCGTCCGTCGCGTGCAGGCGTGGCGGCCACTCCTCGACCAGGGCGTCGGGCAGGTGCACGCGATGTCTCCGGGCCAGCTCCACGAGCGTGGCGTGGCGCATCGAGCCGGTGAAGTGCACGTGCAGATGGGTCTTGGGCAGCGCGGGGATCGGACGGGCCTCCATGTGGAGATATTGCCGTACCCGGCCATGCCGCGACGCGACCTCCCCCGAAGACCGCCCTCAGGACCACCCGATCGCGCCATGGGGAGCGCCGGAAAAAAGTTTTGAGGAGGCGTGCAACCCCCCGTGGGGTTCACGCGTATATGAGGGGCGCGAGAGATCAACAAGGCTGAAAGGGCTTACGAATGAAGACGCTCAAGGTAGCTCTGCTTGTCACCACCGCGGCCGGTGCCGTCGCCGCCGGCGGTGTGACCTACGCGACCGTCGGTAACAGCAGCCCCGCCCCGAGCGCGCAGGCCGCCAAGGACGCGACGTCGGGCAAGCTGCCCGTCAAGGTGCCCGCCGCTCCCGCCCTCCCCAACGCCCCTGGTGTCCCCAACGTCCCGACCTGCCTGCCGAACCTGCCGAAGGGCGCGGCTCTCGACGAGGCCAAGGCCAAGATCAGCCAGGAGATCAAGGCGCTCGCCGCCAAGGCCCCGCAGACCCCGGTGGCCCTG
Organism: Actinoallomurus sp.; assembly: GCA_035643735.1. Classification (GTDB taxonomy): domain Bacteria; phylum Actinomycetota; class Actinomycetes; order Streptosporangiales; family Streptosporangiaceae; genus Actinoallomurus. Next base: position 8,240 of record DASQPY010000036.1, read on the forward strand.
CCCGGGGTCGCCGGCGGCAAGCTGCCCGTGGTCACCGACAAGGTGCCCGCGGTCACCGACAAGCTCCCCAAGCTTCCCGCCGGCAAGCTGACCAAGCTGCCCAAGGTTCCCAGTATCGCCACGGCCGACCAGCTCGCCAAGCTGCCGGTGGGCAAGCTGCCCACCTGCAACGCCGGCGGGCTGAAGAGCGCGGGGGCCGCCGCGCCGAAGGCTCCGGGCCTGCCGCACCTGCCGCTTCCGACCGGTGCCGACTGCAGCAAGGTCCCGGCGGTCATCAAGAACGAGGAGGCCCGCGCCAAGCAGTTCAACCTGCCGAACGGCATGACGGTCGGCGCCAGCCACGCGCACA
>DASQPY010000037.1:0-3855 GCA_035643735.1 Actinoallomurus sp.
GCTCCAGCACCGCGTGCACGAGCGTGCCGCGCGCCGCAGCCGGGCTCGGCCGCTCAGGGATCCGGTCGATGACGCGGAAGCGGTAGAGCAGCGGGCACGTCATGAAGTCACCGGCGCGTGACGGCGACAGCGTCCCGACCACAGTCACGTCCTCCGCTACGTGGTCCGCGTCATCGCCCGCCTCGGTATTCACATCGGTGGCCGTCATGCGCGCAACCTTAGGGGAGGCCTGCGACCGAACACGCCGCGAACCTCCGCCGCGCCGCGTCTTCGGTGGCCGTCGCGACGGCCGGTGCACGTAGCATCGACAACGTGGCAGACAGCGCGCCCCGAGGCGACGAGTCCGGCCCCGCCCGGCCGGGGATTCTCATGGGGCGGCCGTTCGGCATCCCCATCTACGTATCACCGACGTGGTTCATCGTGGCGATCGTGATCACCGTGATGTTCGAACCCCAGGTCGCCCAGCACGTCAGCCGGCCTCTCAGCTACATCGTCGCCCTCACCTACGCCGTCCTGCTGTACGCCTCGGTGCTCGTGCACGAGATCGGCCACTCCGTCGTCGCCCGCCTCTTCGGGCTCCCCGTACGCGCCATCACCCTGCACATCCTCGGCGGCGTCTCCGAGATCGAGAGCGAGCCGCGCACGCCCGGCCGTGAGTTCCTCGTCGCCGCCGCGGGCCCCCTGCTGTCCCTGGTCCTCGGCGTCGCCGGCTACGTGACGCTCGTCCTGGTGCCGCTCCCGGGCGTGGCCGTCCTCCTCATCCAGGCCCTCACCCTCGCCAACCTCATCGTCGCCGTCTTCAACCTCCTGCCCGGCCTCCCGCTCGACGGCGGCCGGATCGTCCGTGCCGCCGTCTGGAAGATCACCGGCCGGCAGCGCACCGCGACCGTCGCCGCCGGATGGGCCGGGCGGGTCGTCGCCGTCGCCGTGCTCGTCCTCGGCGCCGCGCTCTCGGTCACCGGTGGCGGTAACCGCTGGCTGACGGTCATCTGGGCCGCGTTCGTCGCCTCGTTCATCTGGATCGGCGCCGGCGAGGCCATCCGCGCCGCCCGGATCCGCGACCGCATCCCGCTGCTGAAAGCCCGCGACCTCGCACGCCGCGCCATCCGGGTGCCCCAGAACACCCCGCTCGCCGAGGCCGTACGCCGCGCGCAGGAGGCGGGCGCCGGCGCCATCGTCGTCGTCGGCCACGACGACGACCCCGTCGGCATCGTCAGCGAGACCGCCGTCATCGCCACGCCCGAACACCGCCGGCCCTGGGTCGACGCGTTCTCCCTGACCCGTGCGCTCGATCCGAACATGATCCTGCCGGCCGACATCTCCGGCGAAGACCTGGTCGCCGCCATCGGCCGCGCACCCGCCAGTGAGTACCTCCTGGTCGAGCGGACCGGCGAGATGTACGGCGTCCTGGCCGCCGAAGACGTCTCCAAGTCCTTCGCGGGGGCCTGAGCGATCCCGGAGGGTCGATAGCCTAAAGACATGACCGAACCCTCTTCCGCCGGCTCAGCCATGCCCAGGGCCCCCCACGGGCCGTTCCGTCCCGGCGACCGGGTTCAGCTCACCGACCCCAAGGGCCGGGTCAACACCGTCACGCTCCAGGCCGGCAAGCTCTACCACAGCCACAAGGGCTCGATCCCGCACGACGAGATCATCGGCAGCCCCGAAGGCAGCGTCTTCGTCTCCAGCGGCGGCACCGAATACCTCGCGTTCCGGCCGCTCCTCGCCGACTACGCGCTGCGGATGCCGCGCGGCGCCGCGGTCGTCTACCCCAAGGACGCCGCCCAGATCGTCACGATGGCCGACATCTTCCCCGGTGCGCGCGTCGTCGAGGCCGGGGCCGGCTCCGGAGCCCTCACCTGCTGGCTGCTGCGCGCCGTGGGCGAGCACGGCATGGTCTCCTCCTACGAGCGCCGGGAGGACTTCGCCGAGACCGCCCGCAGCAACGTCGAGACCTACTTCGGCGGCCCCCACCCGGCCTGGCGCCTGACCGTCGGCTCGCTCGAGGACTCCCTCAACGACAGCGAGGTCGACCGCGTCGTCCTCGACATGCTCGCCCCCTGGGAATGCGTCGACGCCATCGCCAAGGCCCTCATTCCCGGCGGCCTCGTCTGCGCGTACGTCGCCACCACCACCCAGCTGTCCCGCGTCGTCGAGACCCTGCGCGAGCACGGCGCGTTCGCCGAGCCCTACGCCTTCGAGACCCTCCTGCGCTCCTGGCACGTCGAGGGACTCGCCGTACGGCCCGACCACCGCATGATCGGCCACACCGGCTTCCTCGTCACCGCCCGCAGGCTCGCCGACGGCGTACGCCCGCCCGCCCGCCGCAGGCGCCCCGCCAAGGGCGCCCACCCGGAGCCCGCACAGGCCGGGGCCGCCCAGGCCGAGCCCGCGGAGACCGACGCCGCCCAGACCGGCGCGGGCCAGGTCACGCCGCTCGACTGAGACCGGGCGCCGGCGGTACGCTCCGTACCCGCCCGGACCCGTTCCGTACCGGATTAGCGTCCGTCCCGTGGTCGCCATATGTCGGCCACGTGTCAGGCGTGTGTCCGATCCGTGTCCGAGCCGCCACTCTCGGTCCACCGAAGGCCACGCCCCACCGTTTTTCCGCGAGCCCTCCGGCACCCCACATGTGGCCTCCCACCTGCGGAACCATCACCTCGGCCCGCCAGATGACCCCCGCGCCACGACACGAGTACCCGCTGGCCAGGTTACGGAGGCCCTCCGGATAGGTAGGGTTTCAGTTAGGTCGTCGTCTCTGCCTGAGGAGGTGACGAGCGTGGCCGCTCGTGACGATGCCGGGGCGCGTAAGGCGCAGCACGAAAAGGAGGTCCGCGACCTCCAGACGCAGGTCTCCTTCCTGGAGGAGGAGATCTCCGTGCTGCGCCGGAAGCTCGCGGAATCCCCCCGACAAGTTCGTGTACTCGAAGAGCGCCTACACGAGGCGCAGGCAAGTCTGGCCGCGGTTACGGGCCAGAACGAACGTCTCGTGGCGACCCTCAAGGAAGCCCGAGAGCAGATCATCGCCCTGAAGGAGGAGGTCGACCGGCTCGCACAGCCGCCGTCCGCCTTCGGAACGTTCCTCGCCGCGCGCGAGGACGGCACAGTGGACATCTTCACCGGTGGCCGCAAGCTGCGGGTGAACATCAGTCCCGGCATTGAGATCGACGAGTTGCAGCGTGGCCAGGAGGTCATGCTCAACGAGGCGCTCAACGTCGTCGCCGCTCTCGACTTCGAGACGCAGGGCGAAGTCGTCATGCTGAAGGAGGTTTTCGCCGACGGCGAACGCGCACTCGTCATCGCGCACGCCGACGAAGAACGCGTCGTCAAGCTGGCCGAGCCCCTGCGCGGAGTCTCTCTGCGCGCCGGCGACTCGCTCATGCTCGACACACGCTCCGGGTACGCCTACGAGAAGATCCACAAGGCCGAGGTCGAAGAACTCGTCCTCGAGGAAGTTCCGGACATCTCCTACCAGGAGATCGGTGGCCTGGGCCCGCAGATCGAGCAGATCCGCGACGCCGTCGAGCTGCCGTACCTTCACGCCGACCTCTTCCGCGAACACCAGCTGCGCCCCCCCAAGGGCGTCCTTCTCTACGGCCCTCCCGGCTGCGGCAAGACCCTCATCGCCAAGGCCGTCGCCAACTCCCTCGCCAAACAGGTCGCCGAGAAGACCGGCGCCGAAGGTAAGAGCTTCTTCCTCAACATCAAGGGCCCGGAGCTGCTCAACAAGTACGTCGGCGAGACCGAGCGGCACATCCGCCTGGTCTTCCAGCGTGCGCGTGAGAAGGCCTCAGCGGGCACACCGGTGATCGTGTTCTTCGACGAGATGGACTCCATCTTCCGCACCCGCGGATCCGG
>DASQPY010000038.1:0-3094 GCA_035643735.1 Actinoallomurus sp.
GGCCACATCGAACAGCCGGCCGAATTCCTCAAAGGCGTGCTCGAGTTCGCCGAGAACGTCTAGTACTCAGTGGGTACGCCCTGAACTCGGCTCGTGGCGCCGTTCAGGGCGGACGCCAGGTTCAGGGAGGAACGAATGCCGAAACCTTCTGAGCGTGTAACGCTGGCGACGATCGCAGCCTCGGCCGGTGTGTCCGTGGCCACGGTGTCCAAGGTTCTCAACGGCCGCGCGGACGTGTCGCCTGAAAGGTGCATCCCAGGATTCGTCAGTGAGCTCGGTCCCGGGCCTCGGGACGGGCCCTAGTCCGACGGAGGAACGTACTCCGCGTTGCGGTCGACGGTGCGGTAGATCGTCTTGCATGACACGGGCGCAACTGACCGACGTGGAGTGGGAGTTCATAGAGCCGTACCTGCCGATCGGCGAGTATGGCCCGTACCCGGTGCGGCTGCGGCAGCAGTTCGAGCGGGTGATGTGGCGGTTTCGGACGGGCGGGCAGTGGCGGAAATGCCCCCGAGTTCGGTGCCTGGTCGACCGTCCACAACCGTTTCCGGCAGTGGCGCGACGCCGGTGTCTTCGAGTCTCTGCTGGAGGGGCTGATAGCAGAGGCCGCGAAACGGAGCGAGGTGGACCTGTTGCTGGTCAGCGTTGACTCCACCACCGCCCGAGCCCACAAGACGCCGCCGGGATGCACCTCGATCCCGGCGTGCTCAACGCGCTGGAGAAGGCCACCGAGGAGAAGCCCAGGTCAAAGGGGGCGGTTGCGAAGAGCAAAACGGGGGGAAGACCCAAGACGATCCCGGGCGGGAAGAGCGACGACGCATCCGGCGCCGTTGCAAACTCCGGCTGAAGGCCGCACTCCTGGGACGCTCCCGGGGTGGACAGACCAGCAAGGTCCACCTCGCCGCCGATCGCAGGTGCCGTCCGCTGGCGTTCGTCCTGACCGCTGGGCAGGCCGCCGACGGCCCGCAGTTCATCCCCGTACTGGACAAGGTGCGCGTCCGCGGGCCCGTCGGCCGTCCCCGCACCCGCCCGGACGCGGTCGCCGGGGACAAGGCGTACTCGTCCCGCGGCAACCGCGCCCACCTGCGCAGGCGCGGCATCAAGGCCGTCATCCCGGAGAAACGGGACCAGGCCGCCAACCGGAAGAGGAAGGGCCGCAAAGGGCGACGCCCTGTCGACCACGACGCCGAGCTCTACAAGGAGAGGAACACCGTCGAGCGCCTGATCAACAAGCTCAAGGCGTGGCGGGGCATCGCGACCCGCTACGACAAGACCCCGGAAAGCTACCTCGCCGGGCTTCACCTGCGTGCCTCGGTGATCTGGGTCAAAGACCCACCCGAACCAGAGCCGAGAGCCGCGCAGGTCATCTGGGGCGTAGCTTGTCGGGATCGCAGTTGTGGGCTGTCGGCGGCAGCTGCGTTCCCGGATGGCGGGATTTCGGTGGCCCGCTGCCGCCCGGGGAGTGGGGATTGTGCGCCACCAGCGCGGTGTCGGCCCGCGGGCTCAGGTGAGGGCGGCGACCAGCAGGGCGAAGGCGGCGATGATGACGGCGACGCGGACGTAGTGGAAGCGGTCCCAGCGGTTCGTCTGCTCCTTCCAGTCCTCGGGCCGGTTCTCGGGGGTCCACGTCTTGCCCCGGTTGTTGATCGGGACGAGCAGCAGGAGCGACATTATCACGCTCAAGATCAGCAACGCGGCGGCGATGACGACCAGGCCGGCGCCGTGGTGGTGCCATCCGGCGATGGCCCAGACCGCGCTCAGGACGAGCGAGCCGATGTACCAGAACGGCATCACGGCGCCGAGCATCCGGCCCCCGTGGGCGCGGCCGCGCAGGCCGCTGTCGCCGGGGAGTCCGTTGAGGATCGGGTTGATGACGAAGGCGACGGAGAACTCCACCCCCACCATCAGGCCGACGACCACGGTGGTGAAGACCTTGAGTGCGTTGAGCATGATGATCCCTCCTGAATCTAGCGCCGCTAGATGATGAGGCAACGTTAGTGCTGTTTCCGCTCGATTGTCTAGCGATGCTAGGATCGAATCATGTCGGTACAGGAACGCAAGGAGCGCGAACGGGCGGGCCGCGAGCGCCTCATCGTGGCGACGGCCCGCGAACTCGCCGAGCAGCAGGGCTGGGACGCGGTCACCACCCGCCGGCTCGCCGAGCGCATCGAATACAGCCAGCCCGTCCTCTACAGCCACTTCCGCGGCAAGCGCGAGATCATCGGCGCCGTCGCCCTCCAGGGCGCCACCGAGATGGCCGCGGCGGTGCGCGCCGCGACCGCCGCCGTCGACGGCCCGCGCGAGCGGGTCGCCGCCCTCGCCCGCGCCTACCTCGACTTCGCCGCCCGCAACCCGGCGGTCTACGACGCCATCTTCCAGCTCGACGGCGGTCTCGCGTACGCGCAGGAGGACACCCCGGAACCCCTCAAGGACGCCTTCGCCGCGCTGCTGGAGAGCCTGGGCGAGGTCGCCGGGAACGGCGTCGACCCGGGGTTGTTCACCGAGGTGTTCTGGGCGTCCCTGCATGGGGTGGCGACCCTGACCCGGGCGGGACGGCTGCCGCCGGAGTACACCGAGCCGAGGGTGGAGCTGCTGGTGGACCGGCTCGCCGTGGTCTGAACACCATCAGCGGTTGAGGCCCGCCAGCACGTGCATGGTGTCGGCGAGGGCGGGATACGCCCGCAGGTACTCGCCGTACAGCAGGTCGTAGACGTCGCGGACGGCCGGGTCGGGCCGCGCGCGGCGGGAGACGGGGTTCCATCCGCTGGTGTCGACACCGGCGGCGTCGGCCGCCATCCGGGCATCGCCGTAAGACGCCCCGACCGTCACCGACGGGACGTCCTGCACCAGCCCGGTGGCGTCCGAGACGATCTGCGTCCACAGGTCGTCGCGGGTGCCCCCGCCGACCGCGACGAGCCGCTGCGGCGGCGCCCCCGCCTCGGTCATCGCGGCCAGGTTGTGCCGCACGCCGAACGCCACGGCCTCGAGGGCCGACCGGTAGAGGTGGCCCCGTCCGTGCCGAAGGGACAGCCCCACCCACGCGCCCCGCGCGCGCGGGTCGAAGATCGGCGTGCGTTCCCCCGCGAAGTAGGGG
>DASQPY010000039.1:0-3434 GCA_035643735.1 Actinoallomurus sp.
CTGCACCAGATCCGCAAACAGATCGGCGACAAGAAGTTCTTCGCCATGCTCCGCGGCTGGGTGGGGAAGAACCGCGGCACCAACCAGGACCGCGCGGCCTTCACCGCTTGGGTCAGACAGTCCACCGGCAAGGACCTCACCGCGCTCATCAACCGCTGGCTCGACTCCAAGACCACACCGGCGATCTGACTCGACGGTTCTCTCGCCACGCCAAGAAAGGAAAACCACCGATGTTCGGTCGGCTCGCCACCGGCGCCGATCAAGGCGTCGTTGGAGGACGTTTGGTCGGGGGAAGGCCTCGACTACAACGCCTATGCCCGGCAAAGCTCAGAAATCGGCATCGGCGACGAGGTCAAGCTACTCACCGGCTCCAAAGATGCTCGAAAGGCCGGCTTCGAGACGATTGGCGGGACGCCGACGGCCCACTACGCCGGAACGATCTCCGAGCATGACGCATGGGCTCCGTTCGACGATCGGACCCGTTCACAGTTCGAGCAATATTTCCGAAGGCTCGGAATCACGACGGTCGGCTTCGACATCTGGGTGGACCGCGACTCGATGCCCCGCAAGCTCATCACCCGAGTCGCCGGGGCGCAAGGCTCCGAGACCCGCACCGCGCTCTACAGCGACTTCGGTAAGGCCGTCACCATCACCGCCCCACCCCGAACGCAGGTCGGTGCTCTGCCACGGCACCGCAGATGAGTCAAGCCACTCGGCCGAGGTGACCCGTCGCACCCGGGCGCCTGGCCATTTTCTGCCCGCCTCATCGCCCGCTCCCACGCGTCTCAGCGGAATACGTGACACCGCCTGCTTCGTCGGCGCTGTAGTTCGTACTGCGATCTTGTCCTGGAGGATGAATGAAGCTTCGCGTGCGAAGACGCACAGCGATCATCGTGACGGTGGTTCTCGGCGTGGCCGGCGCCGGCACGGCCATCGTGTGGAGCGCTACGCCGTCGCGGCGGCCCGCCGCCGCGACGGCGGCCGGGCCGATCGATGGGCGGGTACACGCGGTCAAGCTCCACTCCCGTGGTTCCGTGGCGAGCGCCGCGGCCCAGTCCACGCCTTTGTTCAGCATGGTCGGCGTGGCATGGGACAGGGCGGGCGCGCGCGTGGACGGCACCGTGAAGGTACGGACTCGCAGCCTCGCGACCGGCGCATGGTCCGTCTGGCGGCGGGTCACCGTCGCCGACGACGACGTCCCCGACGGCACCGGTAAGGAGCGCTCTCGGCAGGGCACCACGGCACCGCTGTGGACGGGCCCCTCCAACGGCATCGACGTTCGCGTGACCGGGCACCGCGTCCTGCCCTCCGGGCTGCGTGCCGTACTCATCGACCCGGGCAGCAGGCGGCACCGGCCCGTACGGGCCGCCGGAGACCAGCCGGTACGGGTCGCGCTGGCCGCCGACACGACCAGCCCCGATCCCTCCGCGCCGCCGACGGACTCCCCCGCCCTGACGCCGACGGACAGCCCGGCCGCGCCGCCGGCGGATTCCCCCGCCCCGACGCCGACGGACAGCCCCACCGACTCCCCCACGTCTTCGGTCTCCGCCTCGCCGGCCCCGAAGACGAGCACCGCTCCCCGCCCGGCCATCGTCTCCCGCGCCGGCTGGGGCGCCGACGAGTCCCTGGTCGCCACGCCGAACGCCTATGGGCAGACGGTGAAGGCCGTCTTCGTCCACCACACCGACACCGGCAACGACTACTCCTGCGCCGACTCGGCCGCGATTGTCCGCTCGGTCTTCCTGTACCACGTGAAGACCAACGGCTGGAACGACATCGGCTACAACTTCCTCGTCGACAAATGCGGCACCCTTTTTGAGGGCCGCTCCGGCGGCGTCGACCGGCCCGTGATCGGCGCCCACGCCTACGGTTTCAATACCAACTCGGCCGGCGTCGCCGTCCTGGGAACCTTCACCAATGTCGCCCCGCCCCAGGCCGCACTCGACACGGTCGCCAAGGTCGCCGCATGGAAACTCGGCCTCGACGGCCGCGACCCGACCGGCACCACGACGCTCACCGAAGGCGTCACGGACGGCAACTTCCGGTACGGGTCGCAGGTCACGTTCCACACCATCTCCGGGCATCGTGATGCGAACAGCACCGCCTGCCCCGGACTGCTCTACGACAAACTCACTGCCATCCGCACAGCCGCAAGCCAGTGGACCAAGCCCGCCGACCTGACCGCGACCTCGCTGACCGGCGCGACCAAGGTGAACAGCACGTACTACACCAAGGGAACGGTCACCCTTGGCTGGCATCCGGCCGCCGTCGCCGGCTACCAGCTCCTGGACAATGGCACCGTCATCGCCCGTCCTACCGCCTCGGCCACCTCGGTCACCACGACCCTGCGCGCCGGCACCCACCAACTGCAGTTGGCCGCCGACAACATCAACGGCACCGCAACGAAATCGCCCGTCCTCTCCGTGGTCGCCGACACGTCCAAGCCCGTGTTCGGTAGGTCCGCCGCCCTGTCCGTACGGACCGGCACCGTCAGCACCACCAAGGTCCCCGTCAGCCTCACCTGGAAGGCCGGCGACGACCGCCTGCTGCAGTCGGTCAAGGCCACTTCCCCGTCCACGGCGACGTTCACGCCGACCACAACCGCCTGGTCCGCCTACGCCAAGCCATCCACCTCCACGGCCTGGTCGCTCACCGCCGCCGACGCCGCCGGCAACACCGCCACAAGCTCGGTGACCCGTACGACCTCGATCCGCTCGGACCTGTCAGCCAGCCGTACGGGAACCTGGAAGACCACCACCAACAGCCAATACCTCGGTGGCAGGGGCCTGTACTCCAGCGCCAAGGGAGCGACCGCCTCCTGGACCGTTACCACCCGCTCGGTCGCCCTCATCAACAAACGAACCACGACCTCCGGCAAGCTCTACGTCTACGTCGACGGTGCCTATGCGGCCACCATCGACACCCGGACGTCCTCGAGCCTCTACCGGCAGGTCCAGTGGACGCGGACCTGGAGCACGAGCACCCGCCACACCATCAAGATCAAGGTCGCCGGGACCTCAGGACGCCCGACGATCGCCATTGACGGCCTCGCCTACATCGGCTGAGCCACAACAGTGATGCGGACGCCGCAGCCGGTGAACCGGGCACCGGATGGCCACCGACTGCGGCCCCGCCGCTCCCGGAACGGGCGGCCGGTCTCACGACCCGCCGCCTCTACCCACCATGCACATCCAGCACATATGTGCTTTCGCCATAAATGCCCCCATCATGTCGCCGGTGAGCCATGCAGAGGAACTGCATCCTTCGCCCCGGCCGGCCGGCGACGCCGATCTCGCTCGCTCGGAAGATCTCGACACCGTTCTCCGAGCCGCCCGGGACGGGGACGAAGATGCCTTCCGCACGTTGTATCGGCAGATCCACCCTCGGCTGCTGCGCTACGTGCGCACGCTGGTCGCTGACGACGCCGACGACGT
>DASQPY010000040.1:0-9409 GCA_035643735.1 Actinoallomurus sp.
GCCATGGCGGCGGAAGCTGATCCTGCCGGTTACCGGTAGTAGTGGTGCCACCCGCCGTGGTGCCACCGGTTCCAGCCGTAGCCGGGGTAGTACCTGACCGGCGGGACGTACGTGACCGGCGTCGTGTAGGTGTTGCACCAACTCGGCGCGTAGAGGCCGGGCACGATGTTGTAGCAAGGGTTGACCGGGTACGCGGCCGACGCGGTTGCCGGCTGGGCGGAGAGAAGGTCCGCCTCAGCGGGACCGCCGGACAGCATGACGCCCGCGGTCGCCGCTGCCAGGATTCCTGTTGCGGTGAGCTTCTTGATCACTGATTTCCCCCTAAATCGTGACTCTCCGTGGTCTGATCTCAGGACCACGACGCAAGAGATATCCAGATACCGATCAGTGCGAACGAGGGCACGCCAATGCGTGATCAATTCGTAACGCTAAGTGTCTGGTACGTGGGGGTGCGCGATAAATCTCCGCCCCGACCATCCAACTCCGGCGCCTCAGATGGATCCGGTCACGCACCCGGGAGTCGGCCTTTCCCTCTCGGAAGTGGGTTCACTACGCCCCGGGCCGCCGTCTTACGCGGCGTGCCTGAAGAGCCACGCGCCCAATGACGGGATGCGCCTCACATCCATGACACCGGATAAAGCGGGGGCCATGGAGGCGTCATTGCTTGGATATCCGGGCGGATTCAGTGTTCAGGCGTCTCGCCGCCCCAGCACGCCGAAGGGCCACCGCAGCCGGGATGTGGATCACACGCAGCGGCGGATGGGCTCCACCACGCGATCAGGCATTCCGTGAATGGCGTTACCGCCATCCGTGCATTCACCGATAGGCGAGCCCGAGGCGTACTGAATGTGGAGCGTCGCACTGTTACAAGGTGCCATCGGCGAAAGCCGGCGGTGCGAACGTGCCCATCGCCGGCGGGCCCGATCCGGCGACGGCGGCGCTCTCGTTCGTCGAACCCGTCCCTCCCGCACGGCGCGCACGGCACGGTCGTGTTCCGTGCCATGCGCGCCGTTCCGTGACCGACCGGCTCGGCAGATCAGCGGCTCGGTGTGAGCACCGGTACGGCTTGCGGTGGGGCCGGGGCGATCCGGCGGCCCGGGATGGCCAGTGCCGCCACCGCGCCGGCCAGCGACAACGCGCCGCTGACCGCGATCGCCGGGGCGAACCCGTCGGTGAAGGCGGCCGGTCCCGCATAGCTCCCGGCCTTGGTGAACACCAGGGCCAGCACCGCGACCCCGAACACTCCGCCCAGTTGCCGCCCCGTGTTGAACACGCCGGAGGCCTTGCCGATCTGCTCGGGCGCGACCGCGTTGAGCACCGCGGTCTGGGCGGCGGGCATCGCCATGCTCACGCCGGCCCCCGCGATGAGCATCGGCGCGATCATCTCCCAGTACGGCACGGACGGTGTCGCGACGAACGCGAGCCACCCCATCCCGGCCGCCTGCAAGGCCAGCCCGAGCGCGGCCAGCGGCCGGGCGCCGACGCGGTTCACCAGTCTCCCCGCCAGCGGCGCCACGAACGTTACCGAGGCCGTCCAGGCCAGCAGGTGAAGCCCGGCGGCCAGCGGCGAGTCGCCGCGTCCCGTCTGGAAGTACTGCGCCGCGAAGAACAGGGAACCGTAGAGCGCCGCGTACAGGAACACGCCGGCGGCGTTCCCCGCCACGAAGCCGCGAAGCCGGAACAGCCCCAGTGGCACCATCGGCCGCTCGGCGACCCGCTGCCAGGCCACGAAGGCCACGCCGCAGGCCGCACCCGCGATCAGCGTCCCGGTCACCTCGGCGCTACCCCACCCGGCGGCGTGCGAGCGGACCAGTCCCCACACCAGCCCCAGCGCGGCACCGGTCACCAGCACCAGCCCGCCGGCGTCCACGCTGCCTCCACCACCACGGCTCTCCGGTACCCGGCGCAGCACCAGCGGGATGACGGCGAGGCCGGTCGGCAGGTTGAGCCAGAAGATCCACTGCCAGGCGAGACCCTGGGTGACGGCACCGCCCACCACGGGACCGGCGACCACCGCGAGCCCGGTCAGCCCGGAGAAGAGCCCCAGTGCCTTCGGCCGGTCCGGCGGAGGATAGGCCGCACTGAGCAACGCCATCGCCAGCGGCATCACCAGTGCCGCACCGGTACCCTGCACCGCCCGTGCCGCGATCAGCCAGCCCACGCCCGGCGCGAGCGCGCAGGCCGCCGAGGCCACGGTGAACAGCGCCAGGCCGGTCGTGAAGACCAACCGCCGCCCGAACCGGTCGCCCAGCACGGCACCGGTCATCAGCAAGACGGCGAAGCTCAGGCTGTAGGCGTTCACCGTCCATTCGAGTTGTTCGATCGAGGTGCCGAGATCCAGCCGGATCCGGCTCAGTGCCGTCGTCACCACGGTGGCGTCGAGCGCCACCATCACCGAGGCCGCCGAGGCGAGCCCCAGAACCCATTTTCTGTCCATGTGAGTACCGACCGGCGGCCCGGAGCGATTGGCCGGGCCGGAAGCGACGAATTCCGGCGGCTTGGCGGGTCCCCACAAGAAAGGGAGGTGCATCGGGTGACCGTGATCGAACAGCCGCATGATGAGTTCGTCCGCCTGACCGGGCCGTTCCGGCGCGAACTGCTGACCCACTGCTATCGGATGCTGGGGTCGGTGCAGGACGCCGAGGACCTCGTGCAGGAGACCTACCTGCGGGCCTGGCGGTCGTACCAGGGATTCGAGGGCCGCGCCTCGCTGCGCACCTGGCTCTACCGGATCGCCACCAACGCCTGCCTCAACGCGCTGCGGCACGGCAGCCGCCGGGTGCTACCGGCCGGCCTCGGCGGCCCGGCCACCGATCCGGTCGCGCTGGGGACCCGCGATCCGGAGATCCCGTGGCTGGAGCCGATCCCCGACGAGCAGGCCGACCCCGCGGCCATCGTGGCCGGACGGGCCGGACTGCGGCTGGCCCTCATCGCCGCCCTGCAGCACCTGCCCGCGCAGCAGCGGACGGTGCTCATCCTGCGGGACGTGCTGGCCTGGCCGGCAGAGGAGGCCGCCGAGGCGCTGGGCATCACCCCGGCCGCGGTGCACAGCACGCTGCAGCGCGCCCGGGCCCGGCTGGACCGGTTGGGACCGGCCATCGACGACATCGCCGAGCCCGCCGAGCAGGAGCAGCGCGACCTGCTCGACCGGTACGCCGACGCCTTCGAACGGGCCGACATCGCCGCACTGACCCGGCTGCTGACCGAAGACGCGGTCTGGCAGATGCCACCCAACCCCTCGTGGTTCTCCGGCCGCGACAGCGTCATCCGGCTGCTGGCGGCCAGGCTGCGCGGCACGCGGACCCGGCTGGTCCCCCTCCGGGCCAACGGGCAGCCGGGCTTCGCCACCTACCGCGGCGGTGAGGCCTACGCGGTCCAGGTCATCACGTTGCGCGGCCCGGCCATCGCCGCCGTCACCGCCTTCCACGACCCCGCCCTCGTACAGCGGTTCGGGCTGCCGGGCACCATGTGATGCTCGCGGCGCGCGCCCATCAGGGCGAGTACGAGGACCTTCGCGGGATCGGCGACGAGCGGCGCCGCTGGTATCAGCGATGTGGGCAGGTTCACCGGATCCCACGGTGAGTGCCGGAGCCGCTCGAGCAGCACGGCCTGGAGCCGGCGGCGCTCGGCCTCGTCACCGTCGCCTTCCGGGGCACGGGTGTACTCGATGATCAGCTCGCGGAGCAGCGGTCCGACCGCGAGTACGGCGGGAGCGTGCAGACCCAGCGGGTTCGCGCGGACCGGGAGTCCCATCAGATGCACGTCGGTGCAGCCGTACGCGCGGTGCTCGTGGACGGTGCCGGCCGGTATCCAGATCGCTCGGGTGGCCGGTGCGACCCGCCCGCCTGGAGAGCGCTCCGCCTTGAGAGCTAGCCGGTGGGCTTGGTGACGGTGGCCATCGCGCGGTCCGGCTCCCAGTGCGCCCGCAGCGAGGTGATCAGGCCGTCATCGCCGACGGTGTAGATGGCCACGCAGTCGATGGTCATGGTGGTGCCCGCGTCGTCCAGCGTCGTAGTGATCGTGGTGACGTTGGCGCAGCAGGGGCCGTTGGCGAACGAGTCCCGGACCTCGAAACGGTAGGCCTTCACGGTGCCGACGAAAGAGTCCCAGAAGCCGCGGATCCCCTCGTGACCGCGGTGCCCCTTACCCTCCGGGTCGAGCATCGAGGGGCCGACGGGGTCCTCGACCAGCGCTTCCGAGGTGAAGAGGTTGATCCAGTCGTCCTTGCGGCCCTCGGCGACGGCGGCCATGGAGGCCTGCGCGGCGCGGCGGGCGGGGTGGTCGGAGTCGGGCGCGTCCCACGTGACCGTCATGGCAAAACTGTAACCTGTTCTCGTTTAGCGGGGAACCTTCGCGATCACCGTCTCGGCGAAGCGCTCCAGGTTCTCGATCTTCGTCGCCAGTGGCTCGAGGTCGGGTCCCTTGATGTAGGGCCACCGGAATCCCACGATCGCGTCGGTGACGCCCTTGTCCTCAAGGCGCTTCACGCCGTCGGGGGCGTAGGCCTCCAACAAGATGACATGCACTTCGAACGGGTCGCCGGTCCTGCCTTCCTGCCGGCGGATCCGCGCCAGCTTGGCCAGCATCGTGTCCAGTTCCTCGGGGTCGCCGCCGGCGTGCATCCATCCGTCGCCGCGTACGACGGCCCGCCGCAAGGCGGCATCGCTGTGGCCGCCGACCAGAAGGGGGATCGGTTCGGGCGGCGCGGGCGTCATCTTCACCGCCGGGATGTCGAAGAACTCGCCGTGATATTCGAAGTACTCGCCCGTGCTGAGTCCGCGCACGATGTCGATGGCCTCGTCCATGCGCTTACCGCGCCGTTCCCACGGAACGCCCATCGCGGTGAAGTCCTCGGGCCACGGGCTCAGCCCCACGCCCAGGGCGAGCCGCCCTCCGTTCAGGACCGCGATCGACATCGCCTGCTTGGCCACCAGCGCCGGCGGGCGCACCGCGAGCTTGAGCACGAACGGCGTGAACCTGATCCGCTCGGTCACCGCACCGAGCGCCGCGATCAGCGCGAACGTCTCGATGAACGCCTTGTCCTCGAGGAACTCGCGGTTGCCGTCGTCGGTGTAGGGATAGGTGGAGTCCGACTCCTTGGGGTAGATCAGCGAGTCCGCGACCGAGAAGCTCGTGTACCCCGCCCCTTCGGCCGCGCGCGCGAGCGGTGCGTAGTACGACGGATCGGTCATGGCCTCGGCGTAGGTGAACCTCATGGAACCGCTCCAGACGTCGGCGACGGACGCCAATACTAGAACGCGTTCCAGTTGGATGCCAGGAGCTGCGGAGCTCGGCCGGGCGACCATCTGAGTCCACCCGGCCGAGCTCCGCGGTCAGTGATGCTTCGGGCTTGTCGGCCTGCCACGAGTGCCGGCCGTGCCGTCGATTACGGTGATCACGGCTTCGTGCCCGACGTGCCGGTGTCGCACTGCGTAGGGTCGGCTGCCGGCGTCTGGGCCGGGTGTCTCGTGGGCACCTGGAGCGTCGCGCCGGGCTTGAGCTTGCGTACGCTGCTGCTGCCGGCCCGCACCGGAAGCGGCGGGCCGGACCGCAGGCTCAGCTTCGTCGTCTGCCCGCCGACTGAGATGTCGAACGTGCGCCCGTGCCATTTAACTCCGGTGACGTCGACGCCCGGCAGCTGCGGCGGCAAGAAGGGGTCGATGGTGACCGCGTCGGTCCCCCAGCGCAGTCCGGTGAACCCGTACAGGAATTCCTGCAGGTAGCCGCCCTGGCCGGTGGTGAAGGTAAACGCTCCACCGGAGCGGCTCTCGTGGAACTGGTCGAACGGTGCGGCCAGGAACGGCTCCACGCTGCGCCGCATGTAGTCGTACGTCGAGCAGCCCGGCGAGCCGAGGGCCGCGCTGTCGATGGCGGCGATGGCATCGGTCATCGACGGGCCGTTCGCGTCGGTGTGCAGCGCGTAGTAGTCGAGGTCGTTCTGTGCCAGGCCAGGAGACATCGGCACAGCCCACGGATACTGCAGCAGCGTGACGTCGGCTTGCTTGACGGTCTGCCCCGAGTAGCCCTGGTACTCGGGATGGATGCCGGCCGTCGTGTCCACCGGAATCTTCAGGCCATCGGCGACCTTGCCCCACGCCGGATCGGCGTGCTTGCCGAGGACGCCGGCGGCGCGGATCGCGATACGCAGCGACGTCTGCGCGCCGGCGTTGGTGGTCACGCTGTTGTCGACGCCGTCGTGGTACTCGTCCGGGCCCTGGACGTCGTTGATGTCGTAGCCGCCGGCCGCGCCGGGAACGGCGCGCGTGGCCCAGTACGCGGCGACGTCCTTCAGCACCGGCCAAGCCTTGTCCCGCAGCCACGCCTTGTCGCCGCTCGCCTCGTAGTACTGCCATTGTGCCAGGGCGATGTCCGAGTTGATGTGGATCTCGTCATCGCCCTCGGGGTTGCCCGGCGGGATCGTCTCCTTACCGGTCAGCGCGCTCTCCCAGGGGAACTTCGCGCCGTTGATCGGATGGGCGGGGGTGGACAGCTCCGCGGCGGCGGCCTCAGCCGCGGGCAGGAGCTTCTGCCGGTACGTGTTCGCGCCGAGTGCGATGTCGGGGTACTGGGCGAGCAGCGACGGGTACATCCAGGTCTCCATGTCCCAGAACACGTGACCGTTGTAGCCGTCCGAGGACAGCCCGCCCGGGCTGGCGCTCCAGGTGACGCCGGCGCGCATGCTCGCGAGCAGGTAGAACATGGACGCGTGGATCTGCGCGGTCATGGTGGTGTCGCCGGGGATCGAGATGGTGGACTGCCACAGGCGCGACCAGGCGGCGTTGTTTCCGGCGAGCGCGTGCTCGTAGCCGCGCGCGGTGGCACGGGCCGCGGTGCTCGCGGCGGCCTGCTGCGGGGTCGCGGTTTTCAGCGACCGGTCGGTGTCGACGCTGGACGCCACGCCTACGTACTTGGTGATCCGATACGACTGGCCGGCGCGGACCGGGAAGGCCGCGCTCTGCCCGGCGCTGCCCTCGCCGGGTGCGGTGACCGGCTCGGTGGTGACGGTCTTGTCGTTGACCCGCAGCACGGAGCCAAGGCCGGCGGTGACCAGTTTCCCGTCGGTCACGACGGTCTCCGACAGGGCCGCGTTCCTGCCGTCCACGCGCGGGTCGGTGGTGGACGCGTGGTCCAGCCCCTGGCCGTCGAACTCGTCGACCGCGGTGGCCGTCCCGCTCCAGTGCGGCACGACCCGCACGCTCACCGTGCCCAGATGGCCTTCCGCACGGTTGGCGTTGACCTCGTAGTCAAAGCTCGTTCGGTCGCCCGCAGGTGAGGTCCAGTCGAACGATGTGGCCAGCACGCCGGTGCGCAGGTCCAGCGACTGCTGGTAGTCGCTGGTGGTGCCTGCGGCGGCGGGCGCGATCTTCGTCGGTGGCTGCGCGCCGTCCGGGTACAGCGCGAGGGAGTCGACGTTGACCCGCGCTGTGTCACCCTTCGCAACGGTGATCTCGAGCGTGTTCGCGCCCGCCGCCAGCGTCACCGGCACGGTCAGTACCGCCCAGTCGTCCCAACTGGGCAGGGTGGGCACGGTCAGTTGCCGTAGCACGCCGTTCACGCCGAGGTGGACGGTCTGCGGGCCACCGCTCGCATTCGCGTACCTCACGTCCAGCATCGCCCTGCCGGCCGGCGCGTCGCGGATCCCGATCACGTCGGTGCCGCCGACCGTCGGCGTGTTGTTCGTGTTCAGGCCGGCCAGGTAGCCGCCGGCGACCGAGCCGGTGTGGGACGTCTCGACGAACACGCCGCCGGAGATCTGCCCGTACCTGGCCGGGCACAGCTGGTCGAATGCGCAGGACCAGCTCCCCGGCGTCCCGTAGACGCCGCCGCTGCGACCGAAGCCGAGCGTGGTCCAGGTCGGCAGGCCGGCTCGACGCTCGTACTGGCCGTCGGGAGCGGCGTAGAGGCCGGCGAGCTCGGACTGGGTGATGACAGGCGTGCTGCTGTACCCCTCGCCCGCCGCGGGTACGCGCGCCGCGAGGTAACCGTTGCCGACGAACGTCGGGGCGTAGTTCGTCGATGTGTCGCTCGTACTCAGCACCCAGTCGCGGCCGTCGCCACCGTGACCTGGTAGCGGCGCGGAGGAGGCCGGCGCCGTCACCACGCCTAGGAGCGCGCAGCCGATGGCCAGCACGATGCACACCGTGCGATTGATCACGCGCGGGCGGGCAGGCGGACGGGCGGCGGTCGACGGCATTGTGCTCTCCTCAGCCCGGTAGCGGCCTCGACCGCCGGATTCGTGGCTGTTGTTCGGGCTGATCAGCA
The DNA here is from genome assembly GCA_035643735.1 of Actinoallomurus sp. Taxonomy (GTDB): domain Bacteria; phylum Actinomycetota; class Actinomycetes; order Streptosporangiales; family Streptosporangiaceae; genus Actinoallomurus. The sequence goes on from DASQPY010000040.1 coordinate 8,263, forward strand.
TCGATACCGCGGCAGTCGCCATGGTCGCGAGACGACCCAAGGCCGACCTGCGTCTGGAGCCACCGGGCCTCGGTACTGCGTCTCCTATGTCCGCGCCGTTTTCCTTCATGGAAATGCCACCTCCTCGGGATCGGGTCGTGTGGTGTGCTGCGGCAGCACTGCGCCCGAAAAGCTACGTTTGAGGCAAATATGCCGTCAAGAGTGTATACATCCTGTGATTTAAGCTTTTCAGCGGTATATTTGTCTCATGGCCTCCGAGGAGCGCCCCGTCGGCACACCTCCGAGCCCGACGCCTCCGGTTTCCGCGCGCCGGCGCCGCACCCACGATCAGGTGCTCGCGGTGCTCGCCGAGCACGACACCGTGACCCGGGCCGACCTGAGCCGCCTCACCGGACTGTCACGCAGCGCGATCGGAAGCGCAGTAGCGTCGCTGCTCTCCTGGGGACTCATCACCGAGGAGACACCGGCCGACATCACTCCGACCGGTCGAGGGCGACCGCCGACGGTGGTCGCGCTGCGACGCCCGCCCGGGATCGTGCTGGCCCTCGACTTCGGGCACGCGCATGTCACCGCGGCGATCGCCACGACAGCCGGCCAGTTGCTCACCGAGTCGTCGACCATGCTGGACGTGGACAGCCGGCCGGAGCGAGCACTGGACGCCGCGGCCACGCTGGCAGACCGGGGCCTGCGGACGGCAGGCCGTACCGCGAGCGAGATCGTCGGCACGGCCGCCGGGATCCCCGGCCCTCTCGACGTGCGCACCCAGGTCGTGCGCGCTCCCACCATTCTGCGGGAATGGATCGGCCTCAACCCGGCGGAGGAATTGGGTCGTCGGTTCGGCCACCCGGTGGCCGTCGCCAACGACGCCGACATGGGCGCCCGCGGTGAACACGCCTTCGGCGCCGCGCGCACCGTGGACGACTTCCTCTACATCAAGGCATCGCACGGCATCGGCGCCGGCATAGTGCTGGCCGGACGTACCTACCATGGTTCGACCGGCATCTCAGGCGAGATCGGCCATACCCGGCTGCAGGGTGCCACCAGCTTGTGCCGGTGCGGCAACCGCGGCTGCCTGGAGACGGTTGTCTCCATCACTGAAGTGCGCAGACAACTCGCACACGTACTGTCGGCCACAGAACCGGCCACC
>DASQPY010000041.1:0-10135 GCA_035643735.1 Actinoallomurus sp.
CGAAGAAGGCCGCCATGGGTGGCACGCTGTTCGCGGTGGCCGGGGTCGCGGGCGGCGTCGTCGTGATCATGTTCTCGTTCTTCGCCGCCTACCTCCTGATGACTTGGGGCATCTGGGACTGGGCGGCCTTCCTGATCGTCACCGGCTTCTACGTCGTGCTCGCCGCCATCCTCATCGGCATCGGGCTGTGGCGGATGAAGAAGATGGGCGGCGCCAGCCGCACCCGCCGCACCGTGAAGGACGACATCGCCATGCTCCGCCGTGGCGGCGGCGCAGGCGACCAGCCCGCCCTGACCGAGTAACCGCGATGACCGACGAATCCGCCGTGCTGATCGAGGGTCCATGGCGGCATCGGTCGGTGAGCGCGGGCGGCACCCGGTTCCATGTGGTCGAGCTCGGCGAGGGGCCACTGGTCCTGCTCGTGCACGGCTTTCCGGAGTTCTGGTGGACCTGGCACCGTCAGCTGGAGTCGCTGGCCGCGGCCGGCTACCGTGCGGCAGCGGTCGACCTGCGCGGATACGGCGGAAGCGACAAGCCGCCCCGCGGCTATGACCTGGTCACCCTCGCGGGCGACATCGCCGGGCTGGTGCGCTCGCTCGGCGAGGCCAACGCCACCGTCATCGGCCACGACTGGGGCGGACTGCTGGCCTGGACCATGGGCGTCTACTACCCCAAGGTGGTGCAGCGCCTGGTCGCGGTGTCGGCGGCGCACCCGCTGCGGCTGGGGCACTCTCTGCTGACGGACGTACGGGGCCAGGGGTGGGCGGTACGCCACGCGCTCGGCTTCCAGCTGCCGATCGCGCCGGAGAAACGCCTCGTCAAGAACGACGCCGCGCTCGTGGGCGAGCTGCTGCACGACTGGTCGGGGCCGGGCTGGCCCTCCGAGGAGACCGAACACCTCTACCGCTCGGCCTTCCAGATCCCCGGCGTCGCGCACTGCGCGCTGGAGTACCACCGCTGGACGATCCGCTCGCTGCTGCGCCCGGACGGGATCAGGTACGCGGGGCGGATGCGCGCGCCGATCCGCGTCCCGGTGCTGCACCTGCACGGCGCGCTGGACCGTACGGTGCTGCCGCGCAGCGCCCAGGGTTCGGGCCGCTACGTCGAGGCGCCCTACCGCTGGAAACTAATCGAGGGCGCCGGCCACTTTCCGCAGGAAGAACGCCCTTTGTCCTTCGACGAGGAGCTCCTCGGCTGGCTCGCCGACCCGGAGCCGGACCGATGACGGGCCGGGACCGCGACGAGGCCGGCCGGGCCCGCAGCGCACGTCCCCGCGACGCGTACGGCCGCCCGCTCCCCCGCGACGCCGAGGGCGAGGAGCGCGTCCCGGAGGACTACGCGGCCGCTCCCGCCGAGGCGCTGGCCGAGGCACAACGCCTGCTCGACGCGGATCGCCCGTTCCACGCCCACGAGGTCCTCGAGGCCGCCTGGAAGTCGGCGCCTATGGCGGAACGTGAGCTGTGGCAGGGCCTGGCCCAGCTGGCGGTCGGTTTCACCCACGTACGGCGCGGCAACGCCCGGGGCGCGAAGACCCTGCTGCGCCGCGCCGCCGACCGCATCGCGCCCTACGACCCGGCACCGCATGGCATCGACGCGACCGGCCTGGCCCGGCGAGCCCGTGACCTGGCGGACCACATCGACCGCGACGGTCTCGAAACGATCAGCGACGCCGAGCTGGCCCCGCCTCTGCGCATTTGAGGGCAACAGGTCGGCAACCCGACATACCGGCCAAGCGTCTCAGGAAAGTGAAAATTCTCGTCGGCCTCAGCGTGCCCATGTTCATCACCTTCACCGCGACCGCCTGTGGCGGCCCCGACAAGATGAGAGAGGTCGCCGAGAGCGCCCCCGTGGCCACAGCCGCGCCTCACACCGGCGCCACGGCGAGTCCGGCCGACGACGAGAAGATCGCGTACCACGATGCCGCCGTCGGCAACGACGTGACGGTGAAGGCCTTGCGCACGGTGATCGGCCAGATGCCGAAGCAGCTGACGTGTGACGAGCTCCTCACCGCCGGCAAGGCGCTCGGCAACACCTACCCGAGCGGCGAGGACTTCTTCCTCCAGCGCTGCCGGGAAGTGCCACGCCATGGGCTGGTGCGCTGAGGTCCGGCGAGCGGCAACCGCGCTAGTCGGAGCAGGACTGGGTGGAGACCTCGTTGACGGCGTTGATGCCGGCCTGGGCGTCGGAGGCGACCTCGGCGGCGGTCAGGACGTAGCCGGTGTCCTTGTTGTCCAGCGCCGCGGCGAACACCACGCCGTACACCTTGCCGTTCGGGGCCAGCAGCGGGCCGCCGGAGTTGCCCTGTTCGACCAGCGCGCGGATGGCGTAGATCTCACGGGTGACCTGGCCGGAGTGGTAGATGTCCGGGCCGCGGGCCTTCTGCTTGGCGCGGATCCGGGCCGCGCGGCTGGTGAACGGCTGGTTCTTCGGGAAGCCGGCCACGACCGCGTCGTCGCGCGTCTGCGCGGTGCCGTCGAACTTCAGCGTCGGCACCGACAGGCCCGGGACGTCCAGGATCGCGACGTCCCGCTTGTAGTCATAAAGGACCACCCGGCCACTGAAGGTGCCACTCCCCATCGTGAAGACCTTCGGGCTGGAGTCGACGCCGGCCACCACGTGCGCGTTGGTCATCACGCGGCCCGGGGCGTACACGAAGCCGGTGCCCTCGATCTTGCGCTGGCAGCTTCGCGCGGTGCCGATGATCTTGACCACGCTCTTCCGCGCCCGGACCAGCTCCGGGGTGTTGAGGATCTTCGTGTCCGGAGGCGGCACGTCGACGATGGACTCGCCGCCGAGGCCGCCGAAGACCTGCGGGAAGCCGGTCTTGGAGACGAAGCCGCGGAACGAGGAGAACCAGGTGTTGGCCTGGTCGGGCATGAAGGTGTTCACGCCGTGCAGCACCGAGGAGTCCTTGACCTGCGTGCGCAGCCAGACGAACGGCGAGGTGACCAACGCGCTGCCGATCAGCCACGCGACCACCAGCAGCGCCACGCCGCTGACACAGGCGCCGCCGACCGCGTCGACGCTGCGCGCGGAGTCCCAGGTCACGCGGCTGCGCAACGCCGAGCCCACCGACGAGGCCAGCAGCTGCCCAAGCGTCGCCGTCAGAAATGGGATGACGATGGCGAGCAGCGCCTGCTGGGCCGGGCCGTCCACGACCGCCTTGACGATCGGCGGCGCGAGGAGCATGCCGACAATGACGCCGCCGACGAAACCCACGAAGCTCAGTGAACCGACAATGAAGCCCTGTCTGTATCCCGAGATCGCGAAGAGTACGACGAGCGCCAGAAGTATCAGGTCGAGGAGGTGATCGCCCAGCACTGGTTCACCGTATAGGGGAAACGAGCATCCGCACGTCGCCTCGGCGGACCAGATCCGCTCCTGTTATGTACGAAGCCGGGACTACTCACGTGCGGCCAGATCGATGACCTCGGGCGGAAGGTCCTCGACACGGTCCTCGTCCCAGGGGCGTTCCCACCCGCCGGTCTGGAGGACACGGTGCAGAACCCCGGCGGTGAACCCCCACACGAGCATGCCGCCCACGCGGAAGGCGGGCCCGACATAACCGGACGGGGCGCGCACCTGGAGCCGGTTGGCCGGATCGGCCAGCTCCGCGAGCGGCACGCGCGCGACCGACGCGACCTCCTCCGGATCGCCCGCGGCGACGGCGGAGGGCTCACGCCACCAGGCCACCACCGGCGTCACGCGGTAGCCGCTGTGCGCGACGTACAGCTCCGGCATGCTGGTCAGCACCATCACGCCGGAGGGGTCCAGCCCCGTCTCCTCCGCGGCCTCGCGCAGTGCGGCGCCGACCGGTCCGCCGTCGCCCGGGTCGATGCCGCCACCCGGAAAGGCCGGCTGCCCCGCGTGCTTGCGCATCGTGTCAGCGCGCTGCAGGAGCAGCAGGTCCGGGCCCTCGGGCCCCTCGCCGAACAGGACGAGCACGGCCGCCGCACGCGCACCGTTGCCGGGCGGCCGCATCATCTCGGGCACCTCGGTGCGGGGCGCCACGGCCACGAAGTTCCGCAACCACTCGGGATAGTCCGTCACGAGAACGGGCCCGACCGGACCAGCTTGCGCGCGGTCTTCTCATCCGTCGGGCCCTCGCCGAACGACGGGCACAGCCGGGCGAGCGGGCAGACGCCGCAGGCCGGGCGCCGTGCGTGGCACATTCGGCGACCATGCCAGATCAGCCGGTGGGACAGGATGGTCCAGTCCGCCCGCGGGATCAGCTCGCCGACGGTGTACTCGATCTTGACCGGGTCGGTCTCGGTGGTCCAGCCGAAGCGCTTGACCAGCCGGGAGAAGTGCGTGTCGACGGTCAGTCCGGGGACGTCGAACGCGTTGCCGAGCACGACGTTGGCGGTCTTGCGGCCCACACCGGGCAGCTTCACCAGCTCCTGCATCGTGTGCGGGACCTCGCCGCCGTGCTGGTCGCACAGCTCCTGCCCCAGCTTGAGGAGGCTGTTGGTCTTCGCACGGAAGAAGCCGGTCGACTGAATGATCTTCTCGATCTCCTCGCGGTCGGCGGCCGCGTAGTCGGCGGCCGACGGATAACGGGCGAAGAGGGTGGGGGTGACCATGTTGACCCGCTTGTCCGTGCACTGCGCGGAGAGGATCGTCGCGACGAGCAGTTGGAGCGGCGTGGTGAAGTCAAGCTCGCAGTGCGCATCGGGGTACATCTCAGCCAATTCACGGTTGATGCGGCGAGCCCGGCGTACCAGGGCGAGTCGGGACTCCGGTTTGCGTGGCACGAACGCAAGAGTAATAGGGGGGCCGCGTCATCTTCACACTGCGACGTGCGTCACACTTATGTGCGTAGGTTACCGAGGAGGAAACGTGAACGACCGCGACGTCGAGGTTCTCGGCCGCGCGCCGCTCTTTGAGGCGCTCGACGAAGAGGGAGCCAGGGCGCTGCGCGCCACGGTCACAGAGGTGCATCTGTCACGTGGTCAGACGCTCTTCTCTGAGGACCAGGAGGGTGACCGCCTGTACGTCATCCTCGAAGGCAAGATCAAGCTTACTCGGACGGCCCCCGACGGCCGGGAAAATCTCCTCAGCGTGTTGGGACCGAGCGAGATGTTCGGTGAGTTGTCGCTGTTCGACCCCCGCCCGCGTACGGCCAGTGCCATCGCGGTGACCGAGGGACGGCTGGCCGCGCTCGGCCACACCGACCTGTGGCCCTTTCTCAAGGGCCACCCCGAGATCGGCATCCACCTGCTGCGCGCCCTCGCCCAGCGGCTGCGGCGCACCAACGAGATCATGGCCGACCTCGTCTTCACCGACGTGCCCGGCCGGGTGGCCAAGGCCCTGCTGGACCTGGCCGAGAGGTTCGGTCAGCCCACCGAGACCGGGCTGCACGTCCACCACGACCTGACGCAGGAGGAGCTCGCCCAGCTCGTCGGCGCCTCGCGTGAGACGGTCAACAAGGCCCTGGCCGACTTCGCCCAGCGCGGCTGGCTGCGCATCGAGGCCCGCGCCGTGCAGGTCCTCGACATCGAACGCCTCCGCAAGCGCTCCCGCTGATCAGGCGCCGGCCGTACGGTCGGGGTGATCCGCTCCCCGCACGGACAAGATGATCATTCCGGGGGCGGCGAGGACCAATCCGGCGACGAACACCGGCGGGACCATCGAGACCCAGCCGCCGAGCGCCACCAGGAGGCCGAGGGTCGTGCTGACCGCCACGGCGCGGCGGCGGAGCCCGCCGCGGTCCCAGCCGCGACGGATCAGTCCGCCCTCCGGGCGCCACAGCCACACGGCGCTGTGCGGGGACGGCGGCGGACCGTGAGACCGTTCTTCGCAAGAACGGCGCGCGGCGGAGCGCTTCGGCGTTCCTCGCGCGCTCGGCGATGATCGAGCCGGTTAAGCCGCGGTAGTCGGCCGCCACGAGCAGGCCCATGCTCGTGGCCAGCACTCCCCAGCCGACGCAGACCCAGGCCCCGCCGTTCGTCATGACATCCCGCGTTCGGCGAGGTAGTCGAGCTGGGCCCGTACGGAGGCCTCGGCGACCGGCCACAGCGCGCGGTCGACGTCGGCGTACACCCGTTCGACCACCTCGCGCGCCGTCCGGTCGCCGGCGGCCAGCGCGTCCTCGACCTGCTGGAGGCGTTCGCGGCGGTGGCCGATGTAGTAGTCGAGCGCACCCACCGGATCATCGAGCCGGTCGCCATGGCCCGGCAGGATCACCCGCGTGCCCTCGGCCATCGCCCGCAGCCGGTCCAGCGACGTGAGGTAGTCCCCGAGGCGGTGCACCACCGTCGTGCCGCGGCCGAGCACGGTGTCGCCGGTGAGTACCGCCTCGTCGGCGGGCAGCCAGAACGTCAGCGAGTCCGGCGTGTGCCCCGGCGTCTCCATGACGCGCAGCTCCAGGCCGTCCAGCTCGACCACGTCGCCCTCGGCAAGCCCCTCCTCGCCCAGCCGGTGGGCGGGGTCCAGCGCGCGTACGGGCACGGAGCCGGCCAGTTCGGCGAACCTGCGCGCGCCCTCCGCATGGTCGGGATGGCCGTGGGTGAGCAGGACGAGGGCCACCCGGCCGGCGACGGAGGCGACCCTGCGCAGGTGTTCCTCGTGCTCGGGACCGGGGTCGATGACGAGCGAACGCTCCGCGCCCGGCTCGCGCAGCACCCACGTGTTGGTGCCGTCCAGGGTCATCGGCGAGGGGTTGGGTGCGAGCACGCAGAGCGCGCGGTCGGTGCCCATCCCGTCGATGCTCACGCCATGTCCTCGGGCAGCACGAGGAAGACGCCGTCTCCGGTGACGCGTGCCGAGGGCAGCCGTGGCCGTACGCTGCGCTGGGCCGCCAGGACGGCCGAGACGGAGTCGTACGCGGTGAGCTCGGTCAGCGTCACCAGCGTCGGCGGAAGCATCCGCATGTCACCACGTCGAGCGGCGTCCACGGCGTCGGCCGGGCGCACCCACGCGACCTGGTCGGACTCGGTGCTGACGTCGCGGGTGCGCTGCCCGTCCGGGAGCGCGGCGACGAAGAACCGGGTGTCGTAGCGGCGTTCCTCGATCTCCGGGGTGATCCAGTGCGCCCAGGGGCGCAGCAGGTCGGTGCGGAGCACGAGACCGCGCCGGGCCAGCATCTCGGCCAGGGACTGCGAGCGGTCCAGCAGTGCCTGCCGGTCGACCTCCCAGTCATCGGCGCTGGTGTCCGGCACGATCGCGTCCTCGGCCGGGCCGGCGAGCAACACGCCGGACTCCTCGAACGTCTCGCGTACGGCGGCGCAGACCAGCTCGCGCGCGAGCGTCTCGGCGGCACCGAAGGCGCCGCCCCACTCGGCCGGAGAGGGCCCGGACCAGCCGACCGCGAGGTCGCCGTCACGCCGGTCCACCGAACCGCCGGGAAAGACGTACGCGCCCGGCGCGAACTTCATCGACGACACGCGCCGCAGCAGATAGACGAGCAGGCCGTCGCCGACCGGAGAGTCGCGCAGCAGGATCACGGTGGAGGCGTCGCGTGGTGTCGCCGCCTCCACCCTGCCCTCGCTGATGTCTCGTGCGCGTTCGGCCAGCCGGTCGGGCAGCCGGAGTGCGTCCGCCAAGGCGCCTCCTCGCTCGGGTACAGAGCTTGTCGACCGAAAGCTATTCGACTTCGGCGATCAGCTCTACCTCGACCGGGGCGTCTCGGGGCAGAACGGCCACTCCGACCGCGCTGCGAGCATGCTTGCCCGCGTCGCCGAACACCTCGCCGAGCAGGTCGCTCACCCCGTTGACCACCTGCGGCTGACCGTAGAAGTCCGGCGCGCTGGCAACGAAGCCGACGACCTTGACGATGCGCCGTACGCGGGACAGCTCCCCGATCTCGGCGCGGATCGCGGCGATGGCGCCCAGCCCGCACAGGCGGGCCAGCTCGGTGGCGCGTTCCGGGTCGATCTCGGCGCCGACCTTGCCGGTCGCGGCCAGCTCTCCCTTGACGATCGGCAGCTGCCCGGCCGTGTAGACGAGCGAGCCCGAGCGCGCCGCCGGCACGTACGAGGCCAGCGGCGCCGCGACATCGGGGATCTCCAGCCCCAGCTCCCGAATCCGCTCCTCGGGCGTGCTCATGCCTTCTCACGCTTGAGGTAGGCGACGAGGTTCTCGGGGTTGGGGCCGGGGATGACGGCGACGAGCTCCCAGCCGTCCTCGCCCCAGTTGTCGAGAATCTGCTTTGTCGCGTGCACCAGCAGCGGAACGGTAGCGTACTCCCACTTCTTCATACGCGAAACATTAGCCCCCGTAGCCCGAGCCGCCCCACGGACCGCTGTCACGCTTCGTCTCCGGCGGCGCGATGCCCGGGGTCTCCTCCTCCGCGCCCAGGCCGGAGACGGGCGGGACGTCATCGGCCGACTCGATCGAGGTCGGCTGGTCGGCCTTGGTGAGCTCCTCCTCCGCCTTGGCGAGCCGCTCGGCCAGATTCGTCCTCGCGTTCCCCTCGCGCGGCGTCTGGTCGCCGCCCGCCGCGCGGTCGAAGAAGCGCAGCAGCTCGACCGGGAAGGGCATCACGAGCGTGCTGTTCTTCTCGGCCGCCACCTCGACGACGGTCTGCAGCAGACGCAGCTGGAGGGAGGCGGGATCCTGGGCCATGACCTCGGCCGCAGCCGCGAGCCGCTTGGACGCCTGGAACTCACCGTCGGCGGTGATGATGCGCGCCCGGCGCTCACGCTCGGCCTCGGCCTGGCGAGCCATCGAGCGCTTCATGCCCTCGGGCAGCGACACGTCCTTGATCTCGACCCGCTGGATCTTGATGCCCCAGGGCGCCTCGGTCGCCTGGTCCATGATCCGCTGGAGTTCGACGTTGATCGTCTCGCGATCGGACAGCAGTTGCTGCATGTCCGCCTGGCCGATCACCGAACGCAGGGAGGTCTGGGCCACCTGCGAGATCGCCCAGTTGTAGTTCTGTACGTTGACGATGGCCTTCACCGGATCGATCACGCGGAAGTACACGACCGCGTCGACCCTCACACTGACGTTGTCCTGACTGATGCCCTCCTGGGCGGGTACGCCCATGGCGACGGTCTGCATGTTGACCTTCGTCATCCGGTCGATCGCCGGAAAGATCAAGGTCAGGCCGGGTGCGCGGAAGTGCGGCTGCACCTTGCCGAGACGGAAGACCACGCCGCGTTCGACCTGCTGGACGACCTTGACAGATGCGATGATCAAGATAAATACGAGGAATGCGAGGATTCCAACAAGAATGAATAGCGCCTCAGCCACGGGGATCACCTTTCAGCCGGTCGATGCCCTCTATGTCCGAGACTAGTCCTCACCGGGCGAGGGGTGTCAGACGTCACTTGCAGTCGCGGGGAGTCGCCCGCGAACCGGACGATAACCTCGCAAGAGTGAGGGCGAGAGACACCGATTGGGACGGCGTGCGCCTGCACGTGGTCACCGGCAAGGGCGGCACCGGAAAGACGACGGTGGCCGCGTCACTTGCGCTGGCCCTGGCCGCCGGCGGCCGCAAGGTCCTGCTCATCGAGGTCGAGGGACGCCAGGGCATCGCCCAGCTCTTCGACTGCCCGCCGCTGCCGTACGAAGAACGCAAGGTCGCGGTCGCGCCCGACGGCGGCGATGTGTTCGCCCTGGCGGTGGACCCCGAAGAGGCGATGCTCGAATACCTCGAGATGTTCTACAACCTCCGCCGTGCCGGCAAGGCGCTCAACCGGCTGGGCCTCATCGACTTCGCCACCACCATCGCGCCCGGCCTGCGTGACGTGCTGCTCACCGGCAAGGCCAGCGAGGCGGTACGCCGCAAGGACAAGAAGGGTCACTTCATCTACGACGCGGTCGTGATGGACGCCCCGCCGACCGGCCGCATCAGCCGGTTCCTCAACGTGAACGCCGAGGTCGCCGGGCTGGCCAAGATGGGACCCATCCGGCATCACGCCGACACCGTGATGAGGGTCCTTCGCAGTCCCGAGACGGCCGTCCACTTCGTCACGCTGCTCGAGGAGATGCCGGTCCAGGAGACCGTCGACGGCATCGCCGGTCTCAGAGCGCTCGGGCTTCCGGTCGGCGGCCTGATGGTCAACATGGTGCGCCAGCCGATCCTGCCCGAGACGGACCTGGCGGCGGCCCTGGCCGGCGAGCTGGACGTCGAGGCCATCCGCATGGGCGTCAAGGCGGCCGGCGTCGAGGACGACGCCGCGGAGATCGC
>DASQPY010000042.1:0-6046 GCA_035643735.1 Actinoallomurus sp.
TCCCGGCTGCGGCTGCGCGGCCAGCCCGGCGTGACACGGCCCGCGATCGCCGTCGTGCTGCCGACGCGGCCACGCCCCACAGTGCTCCTGGACGCGGGTGCCACCGCCGACGCCAAGCCGGAGATGCTCGTGCAGTTCGCGATGCTCGGGACCGCGTACGCCCGCATCCTGCTGGGCACCGAGTCGCCACGCGTCGGGCTGCTGACCATCGGCGAGGAGGCGGGCAAGGGCAACAAGCTGACGCGGCGGGCGCACGAGCTGCTGGCCGGCGACACGGAAGGCGTGGACTTCGCCGGGAACGTCGAGGGCTCGGACCTGCTCGCCGGCAAGGTGGACGTCGTGGTGACCGACGGGTTCACCGGCAACGTCGCGCTCAAGACGGTCGAGGGCGCCGTACGGCTCGTGGTCGCCGAGATGCGTGAGGCGGTGACCGCCAGCCGTACCGCCAAGTTCGGCGCGCTCCTCCAGCGGCGACGCCTGCGCCTCCTGCGCGACCGGCTGGACTCTGAGACGTACGGCGGCGGGGTGCTGCTCGGCCTGAACGGCACCGTTGTGATCGCCCACGGCTCCTCACGTGCTCCCGGGGTGGCCGCGGCCTGTGTGCTGGCCCGCGACCTCGCCGAGAGCCGGATCGTCGAGCAGATCGGCGAGCGCATCGCGGCGACCCGCCCGCATCGCCTTCCCCGCCGCGAAGAGTCGCGCTGACCGTCCCGCGCGACAGGGCCTACGTGGTTTACTCACCAGTAACCAAAGGGAGGTCTCATGGAGCGGTCCTACGACGTGGTGCTGATGGGCGCGACCGGGTTCACCGGAGGGCTCACCGCGGCCTACCTGGCCGAGCACATGCCGGCCGACGGCAGCTGGGCACTGGCCGGCCGTGACCTGGACCGGCTCGGGGCGTTGCGGGACCGGCTGGGCGTGGACGTGCCGCTGCTGCGGGCCGACGTGACCGACCCGGACTCCCTGCGTGACCTCGCCTCGTCGGCGCGCGTCGTCATGACCACGGTCGGCCCGTACCTCCACTACGGTGAGCCGCTGGTCGCGGCCTGCGCCGAGGCCGGTACGGACTACGTCGACCTGACCGGCGAAGCGGAGTTCGTCGACCTCATGTACACCAAGTACCACGAGCGGGCGCTCGAGACCGGCGCGCGGATCGTGCACGCGTGCGGGTTCGACTCGATCCCGCACGATCTGGGCGTCTACTTCACGGTCCAGCACCTCCCCGCGGGCCTGCCGACCCACGTACGCGGATATCTGCGGGTGAACGCCACGTTCTCCGGCGGGACGTACCACTCGGCGATCAACGCTCTGTCGCGCGGCCGCGAGACCAAGGACGCCCACCGGCGGCGCCGCCAGGCCGAGCCCTCCCTGCGGGACCGCCGTGTCCGCTCGGTGACCGGCCGACCGCACCGCAACGCCGGCCTGGGCGTCTGGGCGCTGCCGCTGCCCACGATCGACCCCGAGATCATCCGGCGCTCGGCGACGGCACTCGACGCGTACGGCCCGGACTTCTCCTACAGCCACTTCGTGACGATGAAGCGCCTGCCGGCCGCGGCCGGGCTGGTCGCCGGGGCGGCGGGCCTGATGACCGCGACGCACATCCCGCCGGTACGTGAGTGGCTGCTCGGCCGGGTGAAGCCCGGGGACGGCCCCTCGGCGGAGAAGCGGGCCAAGAGCTGGTTCAGCGTTCACTTCATCGGCGAGGCGGGCGACCATAAGGTCGTCACGAAGGTCAGCGGCGGCGACCCCGGCTACGACGAGACCGCCAAGATGCTCGCCGAGTCGGCCATGTCCCTCGCCTATGACGACCTGCCCAAGACCGCGGGCCAGGTCACCACGACCGAGGCGATGGGCGACGCTCTCCTGGAGCGGCTCCAGCGCGCCGGCATCGCCTTCACCGTGGTCGGCAGCCGCGAGTAGTTCCGTCGCCTCTGTCGTATGGCAGGGCGAAGTCCCGCCCTTTCCGCGGCTCGGAGCGTGGCGGACCGAGCGCTATTCGGTCGGCCTGGCGCGCTTCCGCCGATAGGCTTTGAAGGACTTCACGACTTCGCAGCGTGAGCCGTCCACGCCGTACTCCTGAGGAATCTCTTCATGTCCGACCCGCAACATGTTCTCGCCTCTCGTGTCCAGGCCGCCCTGGGTGCGGCCTTCGGGGAGCCCGACGCGGATCCGGTGATCCGGCCGTCGCAGTTCGCCGACTTCCAGGCCAACGTGGCGTTGCCGCTGGCCAAGAAGCTGGGCCGAAAGCCGCGCGACATCGCGACCGCGATCGTCGAGCACCTCGACGTCGCCGACATGTGCGAGACCGTGGAGATCAGCGGGCCGGGCTTCATCAACCTGACGCTGAGGAACGAATGGATCGCCGGGCGGGCGCAGGTGATGCACGGCGACGAGCGGCTGTCCGTCGAGCCGGTCGCCGCGCCGCGTACGACGATCGTGGAGTACTCCTCCCCCAACGTCGCCAAGGAGATGCACGTCGGGCACCTCCGCACGACGATCGTCGGCGACGCGATCGCGCGGGTGCTGGAGTTCCTCGGGCACAACGTCGTCCGCGACAACCACCTCGGCGACTGGGGCACGCAGTACGGCATGCTGATCGAGCATCTGCTCGACGTCGGTGAGGACTCCGACGAGGGGCAGTTGCTGGAGACCGACCCGAACGCCTTCTACCAGGCGGCGCGTGCCAGGTTCGACGGCGACCCGGCGTTCACCGAGCGGGCGCGGCGGCGGTTGGTGAGCCTGCAGGCCGGCGACCCCGAGACCATGCGGCACTGGCAGCGGCTGGTCGACCTGTCGAAGGTCTACCTCCACATGATCTACGGGCGGCTGGGGGTAACGCTCACCGACGACGACATCCGCGGTGAGAGCTTCTACAACGACATGCTCGCCGACACCGCCGACGAGCTGAGCGCGGACGGCATCGCGGTGATCAGTGAAGGCGCGCTCTGCGTCTTCCCGCCCGGGTTCACAGGCCGCGACGGCGAGCCGCTGCCGGTGATCATCCGTAAGAGTGACGGCGGCTACAACTACTCCACCTCCGACCTGGCCACGATCCGCTACCGGGTGGACAAGCTGACCACGGACCGGATGATCTACGTGGTCGGCTCGCAGCAGGCGCTGCACTTCCAGATGCTGTTCGCGGTGGCGCGGATGGCGGGCTGGCTGCCGGAGCACGTGGTCGCGGAGCACGCCCAGATCGGCAGCGTGCTCGGCTCCGACGGCAAGATCTTCCGGACCCGTAGCGGCAGGTCGATCAAGCTGACCGAGCTGCTCGACGAGGCCGTCGAGCGGGCCGGCGCGGCGTTCGACGACGTCCCGCACGACGAGCCGTTCGACGAGGTGAGCCGGCGGCAGGTGGTCGAGGCGGTCGGCATCGGCGCGGTGAAGTACGCCGACCTGTCGGTGGCGCGCGACAGCGAGTACGTCTTCGACTTCGACCGGATGATCTCCTTCCGGGGCAACACCGGCCCATACCTTCAGTACGCCACGGCACGGATCAGCTCGATCTTCCGGAGAGGCGGCCTCACGCCGGAGGACGCCATCGGCCCGATCGCGATCGGCCACGACGCCGAGCGTGCACTCGCGCTGCACGCGCTGGGCTTCGGCCGCGCGCTGGAGGCCGCGGCGGAGACCGCCGAGCCGCACCGGCTGTGCGCCTACCTGTTCGACCTCGCCTCCGCCTACACGACGTTCTATGAGAACTGCCCGGTGCTGAAGGCGGCGGACGAGGAGACGAAGGCGTCGCGGCTCGCACTCTGCGCGCTCACGTTGCATACCCTCACCAAGGGGCTGGATCTACTGGGTGTTACCACTCCGGAACGCATGTAGATCACCTCACGTCGGATAAACCGGGACGATATGTCCCGCAACGACGCGAGGAAGGGCCTATGAGCGACGACTGGTGGACCGACTACCGGCAGAACCGCCGGATCAGAGAGCTTCACGACGAGGTCGAGGCCGCCCGCAGCCACGCCGCGCAGCGTTCACGTGCGCTGCAGTCGAAGCTGTCACAGGTGCAGGGCACGATCGAGCGCCGCCTCGACCGGCTGGCCACGTCCTTCGACGCGTTCGTCGAGCTGTCCGACATCCGGCTGGAGCTGGCGGTCTTCGACCGTGAGTCGGACGTGCGGCACCGTACGCGCCGGCTCCTCATGGGGCTCGGTCAGGGCGCCTCCGATCCTCCGCCGCTCGGACTTGAGGACTGCCCCGGATACTGGCTGAAGCCGGCCGCCGAGGCGTTGTCCGCCCTCGTACGCGGCGATGAGGTGGCGGCGGACAAGTTCATCGCCGAGGCGGTGAGTCGTGACGAGGACCGTACGACGCTGTTCCTCACGCTCGGGCTGGCGACGGCGGGGCGGCACGGTGAGGCGGTGCCCTGGTTGTCGCGGTCGCTGCCCTCTCTGGGCACGACGGTGACCGCCGTGCAGCGGCAGCTCTGGATCGCCTGCGCCAACGGCGCCTTCGGCCAGCAGGGACGCGACCACATCGAGCGGCGGCTGACCGAGCTGCTCGACGAGATGCCCCCCGAAGCCACCGACCGCGAGCGTGGCCGGTGGCAGCAGGCCGTGTCCGGCCCTTCCGGGAAGAGGCGGATGTCCCTGCCGCGGGAGTTGCAGAGCGAGACGGCGCTGACCGAGCCGCCGGTGATGGCCGAGCGGATGGCGATGCTGCGGACCCGCGTGGAGACGGCGCTGCGGCCGTTCGAGGCCGCGCCGGCCTCGGACTTCGCCGACCTGCTGAACACCCTCGTCGACGAGGGCAGCCCCGACGAACGGGACCTCGTGGCCCGCGCCCGCGAACTGCGTCAGATCATCGAGACGGGCAGTACCGAACGGCACATGGCATGGGACGACGCCGCCGGCGAGACCCTGGACCTCCTGCGCGGTGACATGTTCGAACGGGCAGCTCAGGGGCCGCGCGCACTGGCCGCGCGGGTCGGCGGGCGCTGGCTCCGCTCGATCGCCGATGACCTGGCCCGCAGGTTGTCCGTCCCGCTACCGGGCGCCGTGACCGTTCGGCTGTCCGGTCAGTCCCTCCAGGTCGGCCCGCACGGTGCCCCCGCGCTGGAGGAGACCCTGGCGGCCATCGACCGGTCCGCCGCGATCAGCCGTACCGGAGAGTCGCAGGGACTGGCCGTGGCGATCACCGGCGCGGTGGTCCTGGTGCTCACGGTCATGGCGAGCCTCCCGATGCTCACGGTCCCGGCCGCCGTGATGATCCTGGTGGGCGTGGCGATCTGGATCAAGCTGTGGCGTGACCGGCGCCGGACGGCCAGGGTGGCGGAGGAGGACAAGGATCGGCTCGCCCACCAGGCGAAAACCATTGCCGAAGTCCTGAAAGAGTGCCACATCAGCCACAGAAAACTCGTTGCGAACGCCGCGTCCGACCGGGATGTGATCCTCACCGTCTTGGCCTAGGAGATTTGCGGGTATTCGTGCCACTGTGAGAGCAACATCCCGGAGGCACGTATGGGCAGGGACGTATCGGCGATCACCGTCTCCACGGAAGACCGGCGGCGGTATCGCGAAAAGGTGCAGCGCTGCCTGGAAGCGTTCACGGCATTGCTGCGAGATTCCCGATTCGCGACCGATCCGCCCAGTATGGGAATGGAGATCGAGCTCAACCTGGTCGATGAGACGGGCCGGCCGACCATGCGGAACGCCGCCGTTCTGGACTCCATCTCCGACGAGCAGTGGTCCACCGAGCTCGCACAGTTCAACATCGAGGTGAATCTTCCGCCCTTCCCGCTGGCGGCCAAGTCGCTGGGTGCGCTCGAACAGACCGTGCGCGACGCGCTCAACGACGCGGACGCGCGTGCGCGCCGGCACGACGCACGCCTCATGCTGGTCGGCATCCTGCCGACCGTGCGTCAGGCCGACCTCACCGAGTCGGCGCTGTCCGCCAACCCGCGCTACCGGCTGCTGAACGAGCAGATCCTGGCGGCGCGCGGCGGCGAGGACATGCACCTGGACATCGAGGGGATCGAACGGCTGCGGACGCACGCGGACAGCATCTCCCCCGAGGCGGCGTGCACGAGTGTCCAGTA
>DASQPY010000043.1:0-3687 GCA_035643735.1 Actinoallomurus sp.
ACAAGACGACCACGCTGGTCAAGAACGACGCGCTGCCGCTGAAGAAGACCGGCCAGAAGGTCTTCGTCACCGGCTACGGCGTCGCGACCACCCAGACGCTCGCCAATGACATCGGCAGGCGCGGGGCGGTCACCTCGGTCCTGCAGACCGGCACCAGCCCGTCGCAGGCGACGATCGACCAGTCCGTGGCCCAGGCCAAGAACAACGACATCACGGTGGTCACCACTAATGCCGCGTGGAACAGCACGGCGCAGCAGAACCTCGTCAAGGCGCTCGTGGCGACGGGTAAGCCGGTGATCGTGGCATCGGTGCGCGACGCGTACGACATCGGGTACTTCCCCGAGGTCAAGAACTACCTGGTGACATACGGCTACACGGCCGCGTCGCTGGAGTCGCTCACCAGGGTGCTCTTCGGGGAGATCAAGCCGCAGGGCAAGTTGCCGGTGATGATCCCGGTCGCGGGCCATCCCGACCAGACGCTCTACCCGTACGGCTTCGGTCTGACCTTCGGCAAGTGATCGAACGGGTGCGGGACGACGATGAGCCCGCCGTCCCGCACCCGCTCCCAGGGCCTGTCTCAAAGTCCCCGTCCGTGGCGAGCGCCGCGCAGTAGGACAGCCGGGGCTTTGAGACAGGCCCTAGTGCTCGAGGCGGTGTACGGCCAGGCGTGCGGCACCGAGGGCTCCGTCGCCCGCGGGTACGGGGTCGATGCCGAACCTCGCGGACAGCCCGGCGCGGACGCCGTCGGCCACCGGCCCGCTCTCGAGCAGGGACCCGGCGACCACCAGACCATGCTTCTCCTGCCCGGCGAGCAGGCCGTCCAGTGCGGGGCGTACCGCGTCGGCGTCCTCCAGAAGGTGCCGGACGGCCCCCTCGATGATGCCGAGGGCCACCTGATCGCCCGTCTCCGCCGCCGCGCTCACGAGCGGGGCCACTCCGCCGATCGCGGCGGGCTGCTCGGCGTAGACCTTCTTGATGATCGCTTGGGCCAGGTCGGTCCCGGACCATTCACGATCCGCGGTCGGCGCTCCGCCCGGCGCGGCGATACCCGGGTCCAGGTCCGCCAGGAGCGGCCCGGAGGCCGCCTCTCCCAGCAGGGCCCGTGGCACGGTCTCGGCGAGGACCGTCGCCCTGCCACGGCCGTCGTAGGCGCGCATCACGGCCCGTACGGCCTCGCGCCCGATCCACACCGCGGACCCCTCGTCGCCGATCAGATAGCCGTTGGCGTCGGCGCGGCGCTCGATCTCCCCGGCATTGATGACGGCCGCGCCGGCGCCGGTCCCTGCGAAGACCACGATGCCGACCGGCTCGGTGCTCCCGGCGGCGAACGCCACGGGGATGTCGGTGATCACGTCGGGCTCGCCGGTGATGCCCGCCGCCTGCCAGGCGGCGTTGGCGGAGGCGACCGCGCGTGGCCGGTTGGCGGTGCCCGCACCGGCGATGCCGAAGACGCCGCCCGCGACCAGCGCCGGGTCGAGGTCCTTGATCGCCGTCGTGAGGGCCATGGTCAGCGCGTGGGTCAGCTCGTCGGCGGTACCGCCGCCGGAGTTGGGGTTGGCGCCCGGTCCGACGCCGTAACCCGCGACCGTGCCGTCGAGCGTGATGATCGCGGCCCGCGTACGGGTGCCACCGGCGTCGACGCCGACCACGTAGGGACCGATCGGGTTAGAGCACACATAGTGACCGTAGAACATTGCCCGTTGACATCACATCGTTTTCGTAAGAAACTTTCCGCCATGAGGAAGGTCGGGCCCGAATCCGGGCTGGGGGCCGACGCCGCAGGCGCATCTCCGCTCAGCACAGTCGTACGCGTCCGTTCGTTGCTGCCATCGCTGCCACCCGCGGAAGCGCGGGTCGCACAGCGGGTCATCGACAGTCCGGAGGCGGTGGCCAACTCCACGATCACCGAGCTCGCACAGGCGTGCGGCACGTCCGAGACCACGGTCATCCGGTTCTGCCGGGCGATCGGCTTCTCCGGCTATCCGGAGCTCCGGTTGACGCTGGCCACCGAGGCCGGGCGTGCACAGGGAGTGACCGGCGGCAGGGATGTCGGCAGCGACATCAGCACGGACGATACGCTGGAACAGGTCGTCGAGAAGATCGCCTACGCCGATGCGCGCGCGGTCGAGGAGACCGCCAACCAGCTCGACATCCAGGTGCTCGACGAGGTGGTCACGGCGATCGTGGCGGCCCGCCGGGTCGATGTCTACGGCGTGGGTGCCAGCGCCTTCGTGGCCTCGGACTTCCAGCAGAAGATGCACCGGATCGGCCGGACCTCCTACGCGTGGTCCGACGCTCACATCATGCTCACCAGCGCAGCGGTTCTCGGATCGGGCGACGTCGCCGTCGGGATCTCCCACACGGGGTCGACGGTGGAGACGATCGATGCCCTCAGCGTGGCCAAGCGCCGCGGTGCCACCACGGTGGCGCTCACCAACTTCCCTCGCTCCCCGATCGCCGACGCCGCCGACCTCGTCCTCACGACGGCGGCAAGGGAGACGACGTTCCGATCCGGAGCGACGGCGAGCCGGCTGGCCCAGCTCACCGTGATCGACTGCGTGTTCGTCGGTATCGCGCAGCGTACGACAGGGACTCGTGAGCATCTGGAGGCGACACTTGAGGCGGTCAGAGTCCGCCGGGTGCGTCCCGAGCGGAGGCGCAGGTGAACGACAGCATGCCCCTGGCGGTGCTGAAGGGCGTACCCACCGAGGTTCGCAATCCACGCACCACCGAGATCGACGTGCTGCCCACATTGGAGATACTGCGGCTCATCAACGCCGAGGACATGCTGGTACCCCCCGCGGTGGCGGAGGCGCTGCCGCAGGTCGCCAAGGCGGTCGACCTCGAGGTCGAGGCGCTTCGCTCCGGCGGCCGGGTCCACTACTTCGGCGCGGGCACCTCCGGGCGGCTCGCCGTCCTGGACGCGGCAGAGCTCCCGCCGACGTTCGGCATCGATCCGAGCCTGGTGGTCGCCCACCACGCCGGCGGCTTCGGCGCGATCTCACAAGCGATCGAGAACGTCGAGGACGACGCCGCGCTCGGTGCCCGCGACGCGGGTGAGGTGAACGAAGGCGACGTCGCCGTCGGCATCACCGCGAGCGGGCGCACGCCGTACGTCGTTGGGGCGTTGCGCGCGGCCAGGGAGGCCGGCGCGCACACCGTGCTGATCAGCTCCAACCCGGCCGCGGCGGCCGGGGCGGAGGTCGAGGTTCACATCGCGGTGGACACCGGACCGGAGGCCGTGTCGGGTTCGACGCGGATGAAGGCCGGCACCGCGGCCAAGCTCGTGCTCAACGCCATGTCCACGGCGGCGATGGTGCGGCTCGGCCGCACCTACTCCAACCTCATGGTCAGTATGAGCGCGCTCAACTCCAAGCTCCGCGGCCGCCTCGTCAAGATCCTGGTCGAGGCGACCGGTATGGACGCGGAGACGTGCGAGGCCGCCCTGGCCGATGCGGCAGGCGACACGCGCACCGCCCTTGTCTCCCTGTTGTGCGACGTCCCATCGGGTCGCGCCGCCGAAGCCCTTGCCGGCTCCGGTGGTTCCGTCCGTGAGGCGATGCGCATGATCCGCGGAGATGCCTGATACCCGGGGGTAAGAGAAAGGGTCCACCTTCTTATGCGTAAGTTCTGCACGGTCATAGCGGCGCTCAGCGTCGTGATCGCCGCTCCCGCGTGTGCCCCGAG
>DASQPY010000044.1:0-7299 GCA_035643735.1 Actinoallomurus sp.
CGACGTCACGATCGAGGTCACCATCGTGATCGAGTACGGCCACGTCGTCATGGACGTGGCACGGGACGTCAAGAACAACGTCTCCACCCAGACGGCCCGCATGCTCGGCCTGCGGGTCGTCGAGGTCAACGTCGTCGTCGACGACGTCAGGATGCCGCAGCCGGCCGAGCCCGCCAAGGCCGAGGAGTCCGTGGAGGACGACCACCGGCTGACGATCGGCTGACATCGCCCGGCCGCGCCGCATGGCGCGGCCGGGACGGTCTCAGATCTGGACGCGCTGCTCCACGGCCTTCACGATCTCCTCGACCGCGTCGCCCACCGGTACGGCGTTGTTCTGCTCGCCGCTGCGGTAGCGGAACGACACCGCGCCCTTGGCCACGTCGTCGTCGCCCGCCAGCAGCATGTACGGGACCTTCTGCTTCTGCGCGTTGCGGATCTTCTTCTGCATGCGGTCGGAGGAGGTGTCGACCTCCACCCGGATTCCGCGCTCGCGCAGCCGGGCGGCGACCTGCTCAAGGTGCTCGACATGGTCGTCGGAGATGGGGATGCCGACGACCTGTACCGGGGCGAGCCAGGGCGGCAGCGCGCCCGCGTAGTGCTCCAGCAGGACGCCGAAGAAGCGCTCGATCGAGCCGAACAGCGCCCGGTGGATCATCACCGGCTGCTGCCGGGTGCCGTCGGCGGCCTGGTACTCCAGGCCGAAGCGCTTCGGCTGGTTGAAGTCGACCTGGATGGTGGACAACTGCCAGGTACGGCCGATGGCGTCCTTGGCCTGCACCGAGATCTTCGGCCCGTAGAAGGCCGCGCCGCCCGGGTCGGAGACCAGGTCCAGGCCGGACTCGTCGGCCGCCTCCTGCAGCGCGGCGGTCGCCTCGTCCCAGTCCTCCTGCGCGCCGATGAACTTCTCGGACTCGTCGCGGGTGGACAGCTCCAGGAAGAACTCGTTCAGGCCGTAGTCGCGCAGCAGGTCGAGCACGAAGGTGAGGAGGTTCTTCAGCTCCCCGACCATCTGCTCCTTGGTGCAGTAGATGTGGGAGTCGTCCTGGGTCATGCCGCGTACGCGGGTGAGGCCGTGCACGACGCCGGACTTCTCGAACCGGTACACGGTGCCGAACTCGAACAGCCGCAGCGGCAGCTCCCGGTAGGACCGCCCGCGCGCCCGGAAGATCAGGTTGTGCATCGGGCAGTTCATCGGCTTCAGGTAGTACTCGGCCCCGTCGACCTCCATGGCCGGGAACATGTCGTCCTTGTACCAGCCGAGATGCCCGGAGGTGTTGAACAGGTCGCCCTTGGTGATGTGCGGGGTGCTGACGAACTCATATCCCGACTCCTCGTGGCGCTTGCGGGAGTAGTCCTCCATCACCCGGCGGACGATGCCGCCCTTGGGGTGGAAGACCGCGAGGCCACTGCCGATCTCGCTCGGGAAGGAGAACAGATCGAGCTCGGCGCCGAGCTTGCGGTGGTCGCGCTTCTCGGCCTCCTCGAGCATCTTGAGGTAGTCGTCCTGCCGCTCACGCGACTCCCAGGCGGTGCCGTAGATCCGCTGGAGCTGCGGGTTCTTCTCGCTCCCCCGCCAGTAGGCGCCGCCCGAGCGCATCAGCTTGAACGCCGGGATGGCGCGGGTGCTGGGCAGGTGCGGGCCGCGGCAGAGGTCCTTCCAACGCAGGTCCCCGGTCTTGGCGTCGAGGTTGTCGTAGATGGTCAGCTCTCCACCGCCGACCTCGACGCTCTCCTCGTCGGCGGCGGCGCCCTTGAGCCCGATGAGTTCCAGCTTGTACGGCTCGCCGGCCAGCTCCTCACGCGCGCCGGAGTCGGTGACCACCCGCCGGGAGAAGGACTGGCCCTGCTTGACGATCTCGCGCATGCGCTTCTCGATGCGCTTGAGGTCGTCGGGCTGGAAGGGCTGCTCGACGTCGAAGTCGTAGTAGAAGCCGTTCTCGACCGGCGGGCCGATGCCCAGCTTGGCCTTGGGGAACAGCTCCTGTACGGCCTGGGCCATGACGTGCGCCGCCGAGTGGCGGACGATGGACAGGCCCTCGGGCGAGCCGACCTCGATCGGCTCGGCCACGTCACCGTCGGCCAGGACGTAGGCCAGGTCGCGGGCCTGGCCGTTGACGAGGGCCGCCACGATGGTGCGGCCGTCGGCTTCGAGCGCCTCTCCCACAGTGGTGCCTGCCGCCACCACACGCTCGCCTCCGCCGAGGGTGATGCGCAGTTCAGACACGGAATCTCCTCGATGGTCAGTGATATCGACATCGAATGCTACCGACTGCCCGCCGACGCGGGATGCCTCGTACTCCATGATCCACTCCTCGTTTCCCGCGGGAGCGGACACCGGGGGAACGAAGCAATGAGGCCCCGGGATCGCTCCCGGGGCCTCGTCGCTGCCTGAGTCAGTGCGTGCAGCCGATGCGCCGGGGTGTCCCCGGCGTCGTCGTGACCAATGCGGCTGCTGCCATGGGACCAGAGTAGCCGATCGCCGCCCCGTGCGCCCCGGCCTGCGACGACACGGTAGGGTTACCGCAGCGAAGGGGAGTAGTCCCGCCCGCCGGTCGTCGACATGCTGGAGCGTTCGCGCTCCCGGTGCCCGGGCCCCGCCTCAGGGGTGGACGAGACCTTCGGCCGCTGGTGACGACTGTCGCCGTGGGCCGAGGTCTTTTTTCGTCTCACGGCACATGATCGATAAGGGACTTCATGCTGCACGTGGTGATCTTGCTGGCCTGTGCCGTGGCGATCTATCTCTCCTGTGAGTGGTTCGTCAACGCGGTCGAGTGGCTGGGCCTGCGGCTCAAGGTCGGCCCGCTCGCCGTGGGGACGGTGCTGGCGGCCTTCGGCACCGCGCTGCCCGAAAGCGTCGTGACCTTCGTCGCGGTCGTGCTCGGGTCCGGGCCGGACCAGAAGGACATCGGAGTGGGCGCGGCGATGGGCGGCCCGCTGGCGCTCGCCACCGCGGCGTACGGCGTGACGGGCTTCATGTTGCTGACCCGCCGCCGGAAGACGAGGGCCGCCGTGCCGGCGGGAGGCGGCGCGCCACCGCGCGAACGCACCGACGAGCTCGGCGACACACGCAAGCTCGCCCGCGACCAGCGCTGGTTCCTGGTGATCTTCTTGGTCAAGGTCGGCCTCGGCCTGGTGACCTTCGCCTTCAAGCCGTGGCTCGGCCTGCTGTTCTTCGCCGCCTACGGCGTCTACTTCTGGCGCGAGCTGCGCGCCGAGGGCGGCGACGACGAGGTGGCCGACATCGAGCCGCTCCGCCTGCAGCCGCGCCGCGCGACCCCCGCCACCTCGGCGGTGGTCACCCAGGCCGTCGTCACGCTCGCCATCATCTTCGTGGCCTCGCAACTCTTCGTGCACGCGCTGGAGGCGGTCGGGCCGATGCTCGGTCTGCCGGCCGCGGTCACCGCCCTGCTGCTCGCCCCCGTCGCGACCGAGCTGCCCGAGATCATGAACGCCATCATCTGGGTCCGCCAGGGCAAGACGCATCTCGCCCTGGCGAACATCAGTGGTGCGATGATGATTCAGGCGACCGTCCCCTCCGGCCTGGGCATCCTGTTCACCCGGTGGAGGTTCGACGGTCCGTTGCTTCTTTCGGGGATCGTGACGATCGTCGCGATGGTCTTCCTGCTGGTCGCGCTGACCTCAGGTCGCTTCAGTGGGAGGACACTGACCTGGGCCGCGGCCTTCTACGGCCTGTTCGCGATCTGCCTGATCCCGATACTCGCCTGAGCGCCGTCAGGCCTTGCCGGCCAGCCGGCTGCGTACGTCCTCCATGTCCAGCGCGCGCACCTGCTCGATCAGACTCTCCAGAGACTGCTCGGGCAGGGCCCCGGGCTGGGCGAAGACGATGACGCCATCGCGGATCGCCATGATCGTCGGGATCGAGGTGATCTCGAAGCGCGCGGCCAGCTCCTGCTCGGCCTCGGTGTCGACCTTCCCGAAGACGATGTCCTCGTGCTTGGTGGACGCCCGCTCGTACACGGGGGCGAAGCTACGGCACGGACCGCACCAGCTCGCCCAGAAATCGACCAGCAAGATGCCCTCACCAGCCGCTTTCTGGTCGAAGTCGGCGGTGGTCAATGTCGTGGTGGCCATTTCATCAGCTCCCTGGGGTCGAAGACGCGGTGCCCTCCGTGTCACCGCCCCTGCCACAACAGCGAAGCCCCGGCGGCCATTCCGCACCGTCGAAGGTGCTGCAGCCGACGCTCCGACGTCGGCGTGGCGCCCGTGGCGGCAGGTACCTGTGCCGTCCGGCTCGGCCACACTAGGCCATTCCCGGCCGCGCCGAAGGTGGGCGGGATCGATGTTCCGACTCTCGCGGGCCGCCGAAACATCGATCCCGATCAGGCACGCCGCACGCGGCAGGCCCTCGACCGACAGGCCGACTGACGGAATGTCAGCAGGTCAGAAGGTCAGAAGGTCAGCAGCAGCGGATAGGGGGCTCAATCAGCGGCGCCGCGGTGGCGGCCGACGCGGGGGCGGAGACGGCGGCGATCGTTCCCAGGGGCACGAGTGCCCCGATGAAGGCGAGAACGACCAGGGCGATGGCCCTGCGAAGGTGTGACATTCTTTTCTATCCTTTCGTGTAGTTCTGTCACTTTCTTGTAGAGGTGGGCGGGATGCCAAGTCAAGAACCCCTGGGCGAACGGATACGTAACCTACGCCTGCGGAAGAACATGTCCCAGGCGCAGCTCGCGTGGCCCGAGCTCTCTGACAGCTACGTTTCACTCATCGAGAGCGGCAAGCGCACGCCCGCTCCCAGCATGGTGGCCCTGCTGGCCCGGAAGCTCGACTGTTCGACCGCCTACCTCACGACGGGCGTGACCGAAGAGGCCATGAGCGGCCTTCAGGACACCATCCGGTATGCCCATATCGCTCTGCAGAACGGCGCCACGGAGGAGGCCCGGACCTGCTTCGCCGAGGTTCTGGCCCATCCGGCGCTCGCCGACCTGCCGGCACTCGCGCATGAGGCACGGTGGGGGCACGCGCGTGCGCTGGAGGCGACCGGCGCCCTCGAGGAGGCCATCACCGAGCTCGGGTACGCCGCGGAGCTGATGTCGCCCCAGACCGACCCCGAGCACTGGGCCGAGCTGCACACGGCGCTGAGCCGCTGTCACCTCGAACGCGGTGACCTGGCGGAGAGCATCCGGGTGGGAGAAGAGGCGCTGGAGCAGCTGACCGAGGTCGGCGGCCAGTGGACCGACTCCATGGTGATGCTCGGCTCGACGGTCCTCGCCGGCTATGAGGTACGGGGCGATCTGGCGTACGCCAACCAGCTCGCCCAGGCCCTGGTCGAGCGCGCCTCGGCCATCGGGAGCCCGAAGGCGCTGATGGCCGCGTTCTGGAACGCGGCGTTCGTGGCGGAGGCCCGTGGCGAGCTCGACGTCGCACTCAGACTGTCCGAGCGGGCGATCGCGCTCCTCGGCGAGGAGGACGACCCGCGCAACCTCGGCCGGCTGCGGGTGGCGTACTCGATGTTCCTTCTCGCGGCGCAGCCGGAGCAGGCCGAGCACGTCCGTGAGGTGCTGGCCAAGGCCGAGCACGAGCTGGAGGCGACCTCGGCCAGCACGGTCGACATGGCCTGGTGCTTCACGATCGAGGCGCGGGCCGAGCTGGCGCTCGGGCACCCGGTCGAAGCGGCGGCGCTGGCCCGTCGCGCGGTGGAGTTCCTGGAGCGGACGGCCGGCCTGGCCATCGCCGACGCGTACACCGTGCTGGGCGAGGCGTGCTCACGGCTCGGCCGCCGCGAGGAGGCCGTGACCGCCCTGTCCCAGGCGGTGGAGTACCTGGAGAAGATGGAGGCGCACCGGCCGGCGGCGCGTACGTGGTTCGACCTGGCCGAGCTCCTGGGTGCGGCCGGCCGGGCCGACGGGCAGAAGGCGGCGTTCCAGCGCGCCCTTTCCTGCATGGACCTTTGACGGCATCCCCTTAACCAAACGCCATTCGGCTGATTCTCACGGACGCGCGGTTCCTCTTGGAACCGCGCGTCCTCGCGTTGCGTCTTTGGTTTGTACGCTCATCCAGATTTTCTGGATGCGGGCTGAAAAACGCCTGAGAGTAGGAACATCGAAGGGGAAAACGTGTTGGTTCAGCGGCTTCGCTCGGCGACCGTGGCGACGGTGGCTCTGGTGCCGGCGTTCCTGATGCTCACGGCCTGCGGGCATTCGCACCACCACGTGGTCCATCATCACGTGGTCCACCATCACGTCGTGCACCACGTCGTCCGCCACCACTGACGGCCCGCCGCACCTTCCACCGCCCGGTCCGGGCGTCTCCCCTCGGGGAACGACGCTCGCTCCGCGGCGAACGCGCGAGCACGGCTCGACCCGCGGTGCGGTCCTTCGCGGCACGGGCAACTCGCGCGCGAACGGGACGCTCCCCGCGGACGGGGCCCAACGTCCCTCCCGGCGCGGCGGAGAGGACGGCACCACGGACCCTCACAGGGCCCAGGTAGGCCGTGATTGTCTGCGCGGGATGGCTGCGGCCGGGACGCCGCCGTAGGCGCTCCAGCGGCGTCCTCCGCGTCGTGGCCCTACGGGGCACCACAGGTTGTCAGGGCCCGGAGGAGCGACGGGCTCCTCCGGGCGACGGGGAGCGCCCGGGGCGTCGCCGCCGGGGCTTGGGCGATCCCTCGGCAGGGCGGTCCGGATCCGGCAGAACGGAATGCTTCATTCCTCATATGCTGTGCAGATGGAGGCCGGTCCGTGCCGCTGAACGGTCGCCGCGCTCAGGCGGCACGAAACGACGAGCTCATCCTTGCTTCCGCACGCGCGGTGTTCGCCGCCGACCCGGCCGCGCCCATCTCGGCCGTGGCCGAGCACGCGGGGGTCGGCATCAGCGCCCTCTATCGCCGCTGCGCATCCAAGGAGGATCTGCTCCGCCGGCTGTGCGCCGACGCGGTACGCCTCTACAACCGCGAGGCGGAGGCCGCACTGGCCGACGGGAGCGACAGCTGGAGCGTGTTCCGCCGCTTCATGCACCGGGTCGTCGCGGCCGACCTGTACGCGCTGACGCTTCGCCTCGCCGGGACCTTCACCCCTGACTCCGGACTTCACCGGGAGGCGCTGAGGGCCCAGGAGCTGAGCACGCGGCTGTTCGAACGCACGAAGGCCGCGGGCGCCATCCGTCCGGACGTCGTCCTGGACGACATCGCGCTGATCTGCGAACAGGTGACCGCGGTACGTCTCGTGGACGAGCGCCGCACGAGACGGCTCCGCGAACGCAGCCTGGCCCTGATGCTCGACGCTCTCCGCCAGAGCCCGGCCGGCCCGCTCCCGGGCCCGCCACCCGCGCGAGAGGAGA
>DASQPY010000045.1:0-7062 GCA_035643735.1 Actinoallomurus sp.
TAGTCCATGATTCCGGGGTGCTCGCGGAACTGCTTGCGCACCTCCATCACGACGCGTCCGGCCGCGCGGCCGACCGCCATGATGGCCAGCCCGGAGAACAGGAACACCACCGCGGCACCGATGATCAACCCGATCAGCACGTTCGGGTTGTCGACGCCGAGGTTGAAGGTCTGGAACGTCGGCCCGAGGGCGTCCTTGACGTCGTCCGGTGCCTGGCCCCTCTCCACCGCCGGCTCACCCTCGTCGTCTAGGGAGGACGCACGGCGCTTGGAGATGATGATCGCGCCGATGATCACGCCGACCGCGACCACCGTAACGATGATCCGCAGCGTGGCGTTGGCCGCGTATGTCACGACCGCCTGTGCGATCAGGAGCGACACGAGGTTCATGACCTTGATCAGCGGGTTGATCGCCGGTCCGGCGGTGTCCTTGAACGGGTCACCGACCGTGTCGCCGATCACCGTCGCCGCGTGCGCCTCGGAGCCCTTGCCGCCGAGGTGGCCCTCTTCGACGAGCTTCTTGGCGTTGTCCCACGCGCCACCGGAGTTCGACAGGAACACCGCCATCAGCGCACCGGCGGCGATCGCGCCCGCGAGGTAGGCGCCCAGCGGCGCGTACCCGAGCGCGAAGCCGACCGCGATCGGCGTCAGAATCGCCAGCAGACCCGGTGTGGCCAGCTCCCGCTGGGCGTCCGTGGTGCAGATGGCGACCACCCGGCCGTAGTCCGGCTTTTCGGTGTAGTCCATGATCCCGGGGTGCTCACGGAACTGCTTGCGCACCTCCATGACCACCCGCCCGGCCGCACGGCCGACCGCCATGATCGCCAGACCGGAGAACAGGAACACCACCGCGGCACCGATGATCAACCCGATCAGCACGTTCGGGTTGTCGACGCCGAGGTTGAAGGTCTGAAACGTCGGCCCGAGGGCGTCCTTGACGTCCTTGCTGGCTCCGCTCAGCTCCGCGACGACCGTCGTACGGAACGAGCCGAACAGCGCGGTCGCCGCCAGGACGGCGGTCGCGATCGCGATGCCCTTGGTGATCGCCTTGGTCGTGTTGCCGACTGCGTCCAGGCTCTCCAGAACGCTCGCGGCCTCGCCCTCGACATCGCCGGACATCTCCGCGATGCCCTGTGCGTTGTCCGAGACCGGCCCGAAGGTGTCCATCGACACGATCACGCCGACCGTGGTCAGCAGACCCGTACCGGCGAGTGCGACCGCGAACAGCGCGACCGTCGTGTTGCTGAAGCCGAGCAGGAACGCGCCGTACACGGCGGCGGCGATGACCAGCGCGGTGTAGACCGCGGACTCCAGACCGAGCGAGATGCCGGACAGGATGACCGTCGCCGGGCCCGTACGGGCCGACTCGGTCACGTCCTTGACCGGACGGCGGTTGGTCTCGGTGAAGTAGCCGGTGAGCAGCTGGATCGCGCTCGCGAGCACGATGCCGACGAGCACGGCCCCGAGCGCCACCCACCGCGGGTCGACGTCGGCCAGATGCGAGTCACCGGTGATCGCCGCGTCCGCGCCGTGCAGCTTGGCGAAGGAGTCCGGCAGGTAGAGGAACGTGGCGACGGCCACCGCGATCGCGGAGATGATCGCGGAGATGAAGAAGCCACGGTTGATCGCGCTCATGCCCGAGCGGTCCTTGGCGCGCGGTGCGACCGCGAAGATGCCGATCACCGCGGTGACCACACCGATCATCGGCACGATCAGCGGGTAGACCAGGCCCTCGGTACCGAAGGCGACACGGCCGAGGATCAGGCTCGCGACGAGCGTGACCGCGTACGACTCGAACAGGTCGGCCGCCATACCGGCGCAGTCACCGACGTTGTCACCGACGTTGTCGGCGATGGTCGCGGCGTTGCGCGGGTCGTCCTCGGGAATCCCCTGCTCGACCTTGCCGACCAGGTCGGCGCCCACGTCGGCGGCCTTGGTGAAGATACCGCCGCCGACACGCATGAACATGGCGAGCAGCGCGGCACCGAAGCCGAAGCCCTCGAGCACGCCGGGCGCGTGGCCCTTGTAGGCGAACACCACGACGGCCGCGCCGAACAGGCCCAGGCCGACGGTGAACATGCCGGCGACGCCGCCGGTACGGAACGCGATCCGCATGGCGAGCTTCTCGCCGCTCTCACGTGCCGCCGCCGCCACGCGAACGTTGCCGCGCACCGCGAGCCACATGCCGGTGAAGCCGGTGATGCCAGAGAACAGCGCGCCGATGACGAAGAAGACTGATCGTCCGATCTTCACCCCCGTCGTCTCTGCGGGAAGCAGAAGCAACAGAAAGGGGATCAAGATGACGAAGATGCCCACCGTGCGGAACTGGCGTTTGAGGTACGCGATCGCGCCCTCCTGCACCGCGTGCGCGATCTCCTGCATCTTCTCGGTGCCCTGGCCGGCCGCGAGTACCTCGCGGACCAGTACACCGGCAACGGCCAGCGCCAACAAAGCGATCACACCGACAACGACCACCAAGCTGAGGTCGCTGCCGCCGAGATTCACTTCCGCGCTGGCCTGGGCGGGCAGGTGAAGCCCAGACATGCATCCTCCTCGACAGGGCGTTAGATCCGGTCGCCTACGGGGGCTGACCGGGCCACTACCACGCGTCAGGCGGGCAATGGTGCCGGGAGTCTACGCATGCGTAGCCGGAATTAGAAGCCTGCTCGTTTGCTTAACAACATCGGGATAAAGATGTGACGCCACCTACACCTGAACTTAATCTGCAGGTGTTAGGTAATGGCGTCTTTCCAGGTCAATGGCGCCTGCTCCGCAAATTACGCAATTAGCCAGGGAGAAGCGCCTCACCAATAATGTCCGATCGGCCTGACCTAAACCGACATTATACACATGGTCAAAAATAGGGTGTTTTTCGGCCCGCCCTGCAGCCTTCCCGACGAAACACCAAACACCAAGGGCCCCTCCGGCCCGCCTTGCGGTCCGAAGAGGCCCTCTAGAACTACGTTCAGTCCTTCTTGGCCGGCCAGCTCATCGTGATCTCGACACCCGACGGCGTCGACGCGATGCCCACGTCGTCGGCGAGCCCGGCGATGACGGCGAACCCCAGGTTGAGGTCGCCGTTGAGCTCGGACAGGTCAGAGGAGACCTGAGTGGCTCCCTCACCCGCCGGGTCGTCGTTCGGCACACAATCGGACACCACGACCTCGAAGCGGTCGGCACCGTCGCGCAACTCGACCCGTACCGGCTCGGCCGGGCACTGCTGCTGATGAACCTCCACCGCACGCGAGCAGGCCTCACCCACCGCCAGCCGTACCTCGTCGAGCAGCGCCTCCTCGACCCCGCCACGCCGGGCGACGGCGGTGGCGACGAGCCGTGCGGTGCGCACGTGCACCGGCAGGGGGCTGAACGTGAGCTCGACGGTGGCTATCTCGGGTGCCATCCCCGGCCTACTTCTGCTTCTTGCGGTGCTCTCGCGCGTCGTCGACAGAGTCGAAGATGCCGAAAACCTTGGTCAACCCGGTGATCCGGAAGATCTTGAGGATGCGCTCCTGCGTGCAGACGAGCTCGAGGGATCCGTCATGCGCCCGCACCCGCTTGAGCCCGCCGACGAGGACACCGAGACCGGTCGAGTCGAGGAACTCCACCTTCTCCATGTCCACGAGGAGGTGGTACTTACCCTTGTTCACCAGATCAATGAGCTTCTCGCGGAGCTTCGGCGCGGTGTAGACGTCGATCTCTCCCTCCACATTGATGACGGTGAGGTCATCGTCAGTGGTGTAGTCACTAACCTTCAGGTCCACAGATCCTCCTGCGCCGTACCGCGTATGGAAGTCGGGGCACGGAACCCCGCCGTGATTCAACCACGCTCCGCCACCGTGTCTACACGAAATCGGCACACAGGGCGACTTCCCCACGTGCCGTGGGTCTCATGAGAGCCCTGGGGGGCACCACGGACGACGGTTCAAAGCGTTGTGCCCAGGATGCCAGACTGGAAACCTCCGCACGGCGAACCGCTCCGATGAGGAGGAGTGACGCAGGCCATAGATACATCGACATCAGGCGGCGAGCGTACGCCGCCCTCCCGGCCCACGGGTGAGGTTCTGCGCCGGCTGCTGGCCGAGCCCCGCAACCGCGAACGCATCACCCATGTCGAGAACGTGCCCGCGCGCGAGGGACGACACGCCGAGTGGCCCTCCTGGGCCCCGCGCCTCCTGGTCGACCGCCTGCGCCACGCCGGGATCTTCCAGCCGTGGGAGCACCAGGTACGGGCCGCCGACCTCGCGCACGAGGGCACGTCCGTGATCGTTGCCACCGGTACGGCCTCGGGCAAGTCGCTGGCCTACCTTCTGCCCGCGATGGACGCGGTCTTCTCCGGCGGCACCGTGCTCTACCTGTCGCCGACCAAGGCCCTCGCCGCCGACCAGCTCAGGTCGCTGCGCGGCCTCAAACTCGCCCAGCTGCGTGCGTCCACCTTCGATGGCGACACATCGGCCGAGGACCGCACCTGGGTCCGGCAGTACGCGAACTACGTGCTGACCAATCCCGACATGTTGCATCGCACCGTGCTGCCGGGACACGCCCGCTGGGCCCCGTACCTCCGCCGTCTCCGCTATGTCATCGTCGACGAGGCACACGGATACCGCGGAGTGTTCGGCTCGCACGTCGCCCAGGTGCTGCGCCGGCTGCGCCGGATCTGCGCCCGGTACGGCACGTCGCCGGTCTTCGTGCTGGCCTCGGCGACCGCGTCCTCCCCGGGTGCCGCGGCCTCACGCCTGACGGGAGTGCCCGTCGCCGAGGTCTCCGACGACGCCTCGCCCCGGGGCGCGACGTCGTTCGCCCTCTGGGAGCCGCCGCTCACCGAGCTGCGCGGTGAGCACGACGCGCCCGTACGCCGTACCGCGACCGCCGAGGCCGCCGACCTGCTGGCCGACCTGGTCGTGGAGGACGTGCAGACGCTGGCGTTCGTACGCTCGCGGCGCGGGGCCGAGTCCGTCGCCCTGGGCGCCAAGCGCGCGCTCGCGGAGATCTCGCCGTCGCTGCCCGCGCAGGTCGCGGCGTACCGGGCGGGGTTCCTGCCCGAGGAGAGACGCGCCCTGGAAAAGGCGCTGCGTTCGCGGTCGCTGGTCGGGCTCGCCTCCACCAACGCGCTCGAACTGGGGGTCGACGTCTCGGGACTGGACTCGGTCATCATCTGCGGCTGGCCGGGCACGCGCGCCTCCCTGTGGCAGCAGGCGGGCCGTGCGGGCCGGACCGGCCAGGACGCCCTGGCCGTTCTCATCGCGCGCGACGATCCGCTCGACACCTACCTCGTGCACCACCCGTCGGCGATCTTCGGAACTCCCGTCGAGGCGACCGTTCTCGATCCCGACAACCCGTACGTCCTGGCCCCGCACCTGTGCGCCGCGGCCGCGGAGCTGCCGCTCACGGAGAACGACCTGTCGATGTTCGGCCCGACGGCCACCGAGGTCGTCCCCGACCTCGTACGCCGGGGGATGCTGCGCCACCGCCCGGCGGGCTGGTTCTGGACAAAGCGCCAGCGTGCGAGCGAGCTGGCCGACATCCGCGGCGCGGGCGGGCCGCCCGTACAGGTCGTTGAGGCGGCCACCGGGCGTCTCCTGGGGACCGTCGACGAGCCTTCCGCGCACACGACGGTCCACGACGGCGCGGTGTATCTGCACCAGGGCGAGTCGTACGTGGTGCGGACGCTCGACCTTGACGACTCGGTTGCGCTGGTCGAGGCGGCCGATCCCGACTACACGACGACGGCTCGGGATGTCACCGACATTTCGATCCTGGACACGTTGCGCTCGACGTCGTGGGGCGCCGCGATGTTGTGCTTCGGCACCGTCGAGGTCACGCGGCAGGTCGTCTCGTACCAGATGAGACGGCTGGCGAGCGGCCAGGTACTCGGCGAGCACCCGCTCACACTGCCCCCGCGAACCCTGCGTACGCGTGCGGTGTGGTGGACGCTGCCGGAGGATTCGCTCGCCGCTCTTGGCGACGCCGACGTAGCGGGCTCGGCACACGCCGCCGAACACGCCTCGATCGGCCTGCTGCCGCTATTCGCCACCTGTGACCGGTGGGACATCGGCGGCGTGTCGACGGCGATGCACCCGGACACCTCGCGCATGACGGTGTTCGTGTACGACGGTCATGAGGGTGGAGCGGGCTTCGCCGAACGCGGCTACGAACGAGCGGCCGCGTGGCTCCGTTCGACCCGGGAGGTCATCGCGGCGTGCGAGTGCGAGCACGGGTGCCCGTCGTGCATCCAGTCGCCCAAGTGCGGTAACGGGAACGAGCCCCTCGACAAACACGGTGCGTTGGACCTTCTTGACGCTCTGTTGAAACAGGCGCCACAGGAGTAGCCCGGACTTGACCAAAACCCCATATTAGTTGGATCGTGGCACATCCCACAGCAAACCCGTGCGTCTCGATGCGGCCTGAGGTCGTGTTCGAGGAGAGGATGAGCGGCCATGATCCTCCTGGGCATCCTCCTGGCCGGCGCTGCCGTATGCGTCGCCGTCGGCATCATCGCCGAAAACACGGCCCCCGCGACGCTGAGCGTCTTCGGCCAGCACATACCGGGAGTGAGCTCCGAGGCCCAGGTCTTCGTGGCAGGCGTGATCGTGGCCATCTTCTTCGTCATGGGCCTGGCCCTAGCGTCCCTGGCCCTGGGCCGCTCAATACGCGTCCGTCAAGAACTCCGCGACCTCCGCGACGAACGCGAGGAGTCGTTGACGGCGTTGGAGCTGGAACGGCAGCAGTTGCAGAGGGAGCTCGCTCGCGCCCGGGGCAACCAGCGCCCGAACCAGACGTCGACCGACATCCCGGTCGCGGGCCATCGAACCCGCGACCAGGACCCGCTCTCCCCGTTCTTCGACCAGTCCGCCTGACCACGCGGGTTCCTAGACCGCTGCGTACTCTGCGGGCCGACTCCGGGACGCTCGCGGCCGCGGACGGCCCACCTCGATCCGGGTTGACCACGGGTGAGGATCGTCGGTGCAGAACCCGGCTGGCGCGACCGTGGTTCGCGATTGTGGTTTTGCGATTGTGGCAGTGCCGCGCAGCATGAACCTGCAGGTCAAGGAGCCAAGCTCTATTT
>DASQPY010000046.1:0-2127 GCA_035643735.1 Actinoallomurus sp.
GGGGAGCGGCGCGACGCCGACCTTGACCTTTCGCGTTGTCGGGCATCAGGCCGAGCGTCGTGGACGGCATCGGCATCACGCCGATGATGCCCTTGGGGAACAGGCCGGTCCAGGTGGCGCCCTTCTCGTCCTTGACGGACGGCTCGACGACACCGTTCTTCCACAGGTCGTGGTAGATCTGGAAGACCTGCTGCGCCGCCGGGGAGTCGATGGTCGACCGCGTGCCCAGCGTGTCCATGACACCTCCGCCGGCCGCCCAGATCGAGCGCCAGTAGGTGAAGACGTAGCAGCCGCCGCAGGCTCCGCCGAAGAACGTGCCGTAAGTGCCGCCCCCGAGCTTCTTGCGGATGGTGGTGGCCTGCTCGGCGAACTCCTTGAGCGTCGTCGGCGGTTTGCCCGGGTCCAGCCCGGCCTTCTTGTACAGCACCTTGTTGTAGAACAGCACGGAGGAGTCGATCGTGTGCGGCAGCGTGTACTGCCGCCCGTCGCGGGTGCCGAGCCTCATGTGCGAGGGGGCCAGTGCGCTCCTGAACGGCAGCTTCGCGATCCGGTCGGTGATGTCCAGAAAGAGGTTCTGCGAGGTGTACTTCGGCACGAAGACCACGTCGGAGGCGAACACGTCGGGCAACTGGTGCGCGCCGGCCGCCGCGGCGACGCGCGGCTGGTGGTTGTCGGTGGGGATGACGGTGAGCTTGACCTTGTTCTTGTGCGACGCGTTGTAGGCGTCGACCAGGCGTTTGCTGGCCGCCTCGGTGGCCGCGCGCGTTTACATCGTGACGGTCGCGGCGCCGTTCGTCGATTCCCCCGAGCCGTTCCCGCCGCACGCGCTCAGCGCACCGGCGAAAAGTAAGGACGCGACCGCGAGAAGCCCGCCGGCGCGACGCCGGGCCGGACGTTCTCTCACTGATCCTCCTCAGAAGCAGTGATGGATCTGGGCGGGGCTCATATCGGCGTAGCGTCGCACTTATCAGATGGGTTTCCTAGACCGATAATCGAGTCTTTCGGGTCCGGGTCAGGCCACTCCCGGGAACCAGCGGTATTGATCATTCGGCTTTTCCGAGTTACTTCAGGAATAGCGATCACATTCATCAGATGAGTGATTGCGGACCCTGCGGACCTCATGCATGCTGAGGCACGTGCAGAACAGTCCGCGCGGCGGCACGCGCCGTACGTCCGGCGCCGCTCGGAACGTGACAGAGACCGTCGTGGCGCGCATCGAGGAGCTCGTCCTCGGCGAGTTGTCCCCCGGCACGGAGCTGCCGTCGGAGTCGGACCTGGCGGCCGAGTTGGGCGTCAGCCGGCTCACCGTGCGTGAGGCGACCAAGAACCTGCAGGCGCGCGGGCTCCTCGAGGTGCGGCAGGGACGCCGGCCGGTCGTCGCCCATCTGACCGCGGGGCCCATCGGCGACTTCTTCAGCACGGCGGTGCGCCGCGACCCGCGGCGGCTGCTCGACCTGCTCGACGTACGGCGGGCGCTCGAGGTGCACATCGCCTCCCTGGCCGCGGCCAACCACAGCCGGGCCGCCGTCAGCGTCATGGAGACGGCGCTCACCACCATGCGCGAGGCCGCCGAGGAGGGGCCGGACGCCATCCACGACGCCGACATCCGCTTCCACGAAGGGCTGGCGGCCGCGTCGGGCAACCAGATGCTCAGCTTCCTCATCGAGGCCATGGAAGGCCCGTTGCACGCCGGCCGGATGCGCAGCCTGCGGGGGCACCTCGCCCGCGGAGGCACCGTCGACGACGTCATCGAGCAGCACGCCCGCATCCTCGAACGCGTCAGGGCGCGCGACCCCGCCGGCGCCGCGGCCGCCATGAGCGACCACCTCGAACAGACGGCACGAGACCTGAGCGCCGCGCTGATGCCCGAAACCTGATCACCCCCGCAGGAGGCCATGTGCGCATCACCCGGCTGTCCACCCATATCGTCGGTACGCCCTGGCGCAACCTCACCCACGTCCACTACGGCCGGGCCGGTGAGATCGTCATGTCCGGGATCGCCTGCGTGGAGATGGCCTGCTGGGACATTGTCGGCAAGGCTCTCGGTCAGCCCGTCTGGCGCCTGCTGGGCGGCAAGGTACGGGAGCGGATCAAGGCGTACGCCAACGGCTGGTACACCGTCGAGCG
>DASQPY010000047.1:0-9678 GCA_035643735.1 Actinoallomurus sp.
CTCGATCGGCGACTTCTCTCCGTTGCCCGGCATCGCCGATGACATCCGGACACTGACCGCTCGGCCTTGACCGTCGTTGAAAGCAGGTACTACCGAATGCCCTTTGAGCCGTCCCGCCGCGCTTTGCTCCTCGCCGCGGCCCTCCTGCCACTGACGGGGTGCGACGCAGACGATCGCTCAGCCTCCGGGTCGCCGTCCCCGACGCCGAGTCGCCGCTCTGCCAGTCCCCCGGACATGTCGCGCATCGCGGCGCTCGAACGCAAGCATCGTTCCCGTCTGGGCGTGTACGCCCTGGCAACCGGCACCGGCGCCACGGTGGCCTACCGCGCGGACAAGCGTTTCGCGTTCTGCTCCACCTTCAAGACACTCGCCGCGGCGGCGGTCCTGCACCGCAACCCGCTCAGTCACCTGGACGAGCACGTCACTTATACGGCCGCCGACGTCGATTCCATCTCGCCGATCACTGAGCACCACATCGCGACCGGGATGACCATCAGGCAGTTGTGCGATGCCGCCATCCGCTACAGCGACGGCACGGCCGGCAACCTGCTGATGCGCGACATCGGCGGCCCGGCGCAGCTGACCGCCTACCTGCGCGGACTCGGAGACACCGTCAGCCGCATGGACGACTATGAGCCCAAGCTGAACAGAATGAGCCCCCAGTCCCCGCGCGACACCACGACTCCCCGGGTGATCGCCGCGGACTACCAGAAGCTCGTGCTCGGCGACGCGCTGACCGCCGACAAGCGGGCCCTGCTCAAGGACTGGCTCGAACGCAACCTCACCGGGGCGGAACGCATCCGGGCCGGCCTCCCCAAGGGATGGACGGTGGCCGACAAGACCGGAACCGGCGACTACGGCAGGACCAACGACATCGCCATCGTGTGGCCACCCCACACCGCCCCGCTCGTCGTGGCCATCATGTCCGACCGATCCGGATACAGCACGCCGCCCAAGGACGTCCTGATCGCCGAGACCACGAGGCAGATCGTCTCCGACCTCACCTGACCCGCCTCTCCACCTTCAGGGCAGGAGCCGAATCCGGGTACGCCTCGCAAGTCCACGGAGGCGGAGCCAGCCGACATGGGACAATCGGGTCCTTATCGGAGCGGGGCAAACGGATTGTTCGTAGACCAGTCGACGCGGTCGGGGCACGACCTGGAGCCGCGTCTCGCACGGGCGATCGTCGCGATGGTCTGGAGCGGTTTCTCCTGTGTCTATGTGCTCGCGGCCCTCACCAGCGGCGCCGGGTTCGCCCGGATCGCCGGATCCGTCGCCGTCACTCTCGCCGTCTTCGGTCTCCAGCTCGCCTACGTGCTGCCCGGACTGAAACGGCTGCGAGGCACTTGGCTGCTCGCCGCGCAGGCGGTCCTCGGTTATCTGGCGGTGCTCGGCGCGGGAACGTCGGTGAGCATTCTCGGCTTCCTGGCCGGATCACTGCTGCTGACCGCCGCATGGCCGGCCGCCGTGCTCGTCGTGGTCAGTGCGGC
This sequence comes from Actinoallomurus sp., assembly GCA_035643735.1. Taxonomy (GTDB): domain Bacteria; phylum Actinomycetota; class Actinomycetes; order Streptosporangiales; family Streptosporangiaceae; genus Actinoallomurus. The sequence continues at coordinate 1,491 of DASQPY010000047.1, forward strand.
CACCATCGACGGGCTGCATTCCACCACGCCGCAGGCCACCGTGAACGTCACGATCACGGCGCTGCTGACGGCTTTGGTGATCTTCGGCCTGGCCAGGCTGGCCGATCGCGTGGAGGACGTCTCGGCCGCGCGCTTGGCGCTGGCCGTCACAGCGGCGGGAAAGGAGCGGCTACGGATCGCCGGGGAACTGAACGACGGGCTCGGCCGGGACCTGGACGCCATCACCCACGAGAGCGAGCGCGCGCACCGGCTGGTCGCGGACCGCCCGCGGGAGGCGGCCGAGGTACTCGGCGAGGTGCTCGGCACGGCCCGGCGCTCACTGGCCCACGCGCGCGGTGCGGCCCTGGACTACCGTGCCCTCTCGCTGGCTCCTGAGTCGGCGACGGCACGCGCCCTGCTGTCGGGGGCGGGGATCGGCGCGGAGATCAAGCTGGACCATGCCGAGCCGCTCGGGCCTGCCGGGGCACTGCTCGCGACCGTACTCCGTCAGGCCGTCACCGACGTCGTACGACTAGGTACGGCGCGGCACTGCACGATCGAGACCGCCGAACGTGACGGCACGGTCCGGTTGTCGGTGACCAATGACGGCATCCGTACGGCCGCCACCGGAGCCGAGGGCCTGCACGACCTGGCTGGACAGGTGGCGGCCGCCGGAGGAAGCCTCAGCGCCGAACTCGCCCCCGACGGGCGGTTCACCGTGGCGGCGGCGGTCCCGGCGACCCCTCGGGCGGTCGCTGTCCCGCGCGACTCCGCCTACCGGCTGTCGGTCGCCCTGCTCGCCGTGGTGCTGGCCGGATTCTGCGGAAAGGCGCTTCTCTTCGTACCCCTGGACGGTCTGAGCCTGGCCGGGGCCATCGGCTGCCTGGCCGCGGTCGTGGCCCTGCAACTGCGCTGGACACGTGGTGATCGGGCACGGCATTGGGCATGGGCTCTGGCGGCGCAGGCGGTGCTGAGCTTTCTTCCGCTGCCGTGGTACGGGCGGGCCTGGCTGGGTGTCCCCGGCTTTCTGGCCGGCTCGCTGCTGCTGGCCTTCCCCCTGAGAGCGGCCTGGCCAGTGGTCGTCGCCGTCATCACCGGCGTGGGTGTGAGCGCCGTCGCGCTGTCGCTGAACGCCGCCGAGATCGTCAACTTCGTGGTGAGCATCCCGGTGACCATGCTCGTCGTCTACGGGCTGGTCCGCGTCGCCCAGCTGATCAAAGAGCTGCAGGCCGCGCGGGAGGAACTGGCCCGGCTCGCCGTCGTGCAGCAACGGCTGCGCGCCGCGCGGGACCTGCACGACCTGCTCGGTCACAGCCTGGCCGCCATTCTTCTCACCTGCGAACTCGCCCGAAGGCTGATCGAGATCGACCCGGTCCGGGCACGTGAACAGCTCGCCGGCATCGCGGACATGGCAGAGCGTGCGCACGCCGACGTGCGGGCGGTCTCCGGCGCGGACCCGGAGATGTCGCTGGAGGCGGAGGCCGCGTCGGCCCGGTCGGTGCTGGCCGCCGCGGGCCTTGACGTGCACCTCGAACTCGCGCATGACCCGCTGCCGGCCCCGGTCTCGACCGTACTCAGCGCCGTGCTGCGCGAGGCGGTCACCAACGTGCTCAGGCACAGCATCGCGCATCACTGCCGCATCGAGACCCGGTCCGGGCCGGACACGGTACGGCTGATCGTGCGCAACGACGGGGCCACCCGTACGGTGAGCCGCGCCCCCGGTTCAGGCCTTGGGAATCTCGCCACCCGGCTGGCGGCGGTCGGCGGAACCCTGACCACGCGGACCGACGACGACGGCTGGTTCCGGCTCCAGGCGGACGTGGCCACCCGAGCGGAGAGCCCTCGGGCTCCTGGCCGCCCGGCCGTCACGAGTGACGCTTAAGGCCTAGAGCCAGCCCGCCTCTTGGGCGATACGGACGGCGTCGGTGCGGTTGCGGGCACTGAGCTTGGCCACGATCGCGGTCAGATGGTTCCGGACGGTGCCCACGGTGAGGAAGAGCTGCGCGGCGATCTCGGGAGCCTCGGCGCCACCTCCCGTCAGCCGAAGGACTTCGATCTCGCGTGGGGTGAGCGGATTGTCGGCGAGATCCCAGGCGGTGAGGGCCAGCTCCGGGTCGAGCACCCGCTGACCGGCGGCGACCGTACGGATCGCGGCGACCAACCGGTCCGGTGGCGCGGTCTTCAGCAGAAACCCGGCGACCTGAGCGGCCAGCGCCCGGCGTAGATGCCCCGGCTTGCCGTAGCCGGTCAGGATCAAGGTGCGGCACTCCGGCAGCCTCTCGTGCAGCTGCGCGGCCGCGGCGAGGCCGTCCAGTCCCGGCATGTCGACGTCGAGGACGGCGACGTCGGGCCGGTGCGCGAGCGCGGCGGGCAGGACCTCATCACCGCGTCCGGCCTGGACCACGACGGTGAGGTCGGCCTCCAGCTCCAGCAGCGCGACCAGCGCTCCACGGACCACATGCTGGTCTTCTGCCAGCAGAATCCGGATCATCCGCTATGTGTATCAGGGGTGCACCCATGACGTAGGAGATCATCGGCCGGGTCGGGCTGACCGGCCGCACCGATCATCGCCCGGCGGAGCTGTCCGGTGGGCAGCAGCAGCGCGTGGCGATCGCGCGGGCCCTGGTCACCCGCCCCGAGGTGGTCTTCGCCGACGAGCCGACCGGAGCGCTGGACACCGTCACCGGACGCGAGGTGCTCACCCTGCTGCGCGAGACGGTGGACGCCATGCGGCAGACGGTGGTGATGGTCACCCATGACCCGGTGGCCGCCGCCTACGCCGACACGGTGTTGTTCCTGGCCGATGGCCGTCTCGTCGACACCATCGCCGCTCCTGCCGCGGACGTGGTCGCCGATCGCATGGCGCAGCTCCGTACCTTCGCGGACAAGGGGGCATCGCTGTGATGCTGGGATTCGCGCTGAGCACGTTGCGCTCCCGTAAGGGCGGGTTCGCCGGGGCCTTCGTCGCCCTGTTCTGCGCCGCCGCGCTGGTCTGCGCCTGCGGCATGCTGCTGGAGACCGGGCTGCGCGGCACCGTGAAGCCCGAACGGTACGCCGCCGCGCCCATCATCGTCTCCGGCGACCAGAACGTGCACCAGACCATCCGCAAGGACAAGGGCGGCGGAAAGGTGAAGGTGAAGAAGAAAGCCAAACCGCTGTCGGAGCGGGTCTGGGTGCCGGCCACTCTGGTGGAACGGCTGCGGTCGGTGCCCGGAGTACGGTCGGTGGTCGGTGAGCTGACCTTCCCCGCCTATGTCAGCGTGAACGGGCGTTTCGTACCGGGATCGGACTTTTGGGGCCACGCGTGGGAGTCGGCCGCGCTCACCCCCTTCACGCTCGGTTCCGGGCGCGCACCCTCGGCCGCCGGCGAGGTGGTCGCCGACGCGGATCTGGCCCGCCGGGCCGGATTGGCCGTCGGCTCCCGGATCATCGTGCAGGCGACCGGAGCTCCCGCCCCGTACACGGTGGTCGGCGTGACGGCGCAGGCCCTCGGCCACCAGTCCGCCCTGTTCTTCTCGGCCGATGAGGCCCGCCGGCTGGCCGGACGGCCCGGCCTGGTCAGTGCGATCGGCGTGTTCCCCGACCGGGGCATCGACCTGGCGCGGGTGGCCTCGGCGCTGACCGGCACCACGGCCACCGTGCACAGCGGCAGCGACCGCGGCCGGGTCGAGTTCCTGGACGCTGAGAAGGCCCGGGTGAAGCTCATCAGCGTGGGCGGCGCACTGGGCGGCACCTCGCTGCTGGTCGCGATCCTGGTCGTGGTGGGCACGTTCGCGCTGTCGATCCAGCAGCGCTATCGGGAGATCGCACTGCTGCGGGCGGTGGCGGCCACACCCAGGCAGATCCGCAAGATGATCGGCGGTGAGGCCCTGGTCGTCGGAGTGGTGGCGGGGCTGCTCGGCTCGGTGGCCGGTGTGGGGCTGGGGTTCTGGCTGCGTACCCGGTTCGTGGCCTACGGTGCGATGCCCGCGACTCTCGACCTGGTGCTCAGCCCGTTCCCGTTGTTCGCCGCCGTACTCACCACGGTGATCGCGGCCTGGGTGGCGGCCCGGGTGTCGGCCCGCCGTACGGCCCGGATCAAGCCGGTCGAGGCGCTGGGTGACGCGGCCCTGCAGCCGCCGCGCCTGGGCCTGTTCCGTACCCTGACCGGGCTGGTCTTCATGGGCGGGGCGGTCACGCTGACCATGGTGCTGACCGCATTGACCACCGAGCCCGCGTCCACCCCGGTCACCCTGCTCACCGTGGTCGTCTGGTCGGTGGCCGTGGCGCTGCTCGGACCGGTCATCGCCCGGGTGGCCATCGCGGTGCTGGGAGTACCGCTGCGGCTCTTCCGCGTCGGCGGCCACCTGGCCACCGCCAACCTCCGGGCCGGTGCCCGGCGCCTAACCGGAGTGATCACCCCGCTCTGCCTGATGGTGGCCATGGCCTGCGCCATCCTGTTCGTCCAGGACACGATGGGGCATGCCGCGGCCGGACAGGCCCGGGCCGGCGACCTCGCCGATCACACCCTCAGCGCCAATGGTCCGGGTGTCCCCGGTGCGGCCGCGGACGCCGTACGGAAGGTACGGGGCGTCACCACGGTCACCGAGATCGTGCACACCATCGTCCGGATCGGGCTCACCAAGTACGGCGCCCAAGGAGTGACCCCTGCCGGGCTCGGCCACACCATGGATCTCGGCGTACGGTCCGGCTCGCTCTCCCGATTGGGTGCGGACACTGTGGCGGTGAGCACGACGGCCGCCTCCAGCCTGGGCGTGCGGGTCGGCGACCGGGTGAAGCTGACACTCGGCGACGGCACCCCCGCGGACCTCCAGATCGCCGCGATCTACCAGCGCGGACTCGGGTTCGGCGACCTCACCATGTCCCATGACCTGGTCGCCGCACATGTGGACGATCCCCTCAGCTCAGCGGTGCTGATCGCGGCCCCTGCCGTCTCCCCCGATGTCCTTGCCGCCGCCGTACACGGCTATCCCGGCGTACGGCTGCTCGACCGGGCGGCGGTGGACGCCGGCCTGGCGGCTCAGGAACAGGCCAACGCGGAGGTCAACTACGTCGCCATGGGACTGGTGATCGCTTTCACCGCGATCGCGGCCATCAATGCCCTGGCCATGGCGACGGCCGACCGGACTCGCGAGTTCGCGCTGCTCCGGCTGGTCGGCACCACACGCCGGCAGATTCTGCGAATGCTCCGCTGGGAGACGCTGACCGGGGTCCTGATCGCGGTCGTCCTCGGCACGGGGATCGCACTGCTGACCCTGACCGCGTTCAGCATCGGTATGACCGGATCGGCGGCGCCCTACGTACCCCCGGTCACGTACCTGACGATCGTCGCCTTCGCCGCGGCGCTCGCCCTGGTCGCGACGGTCCTGCCCGCCCGCCTCGCTCTCCGCAGCAACCCCGCCGACGCCATCGGCTCTCGTGAGTAGCCGTCAGTTACAGGGCTGGTCCCTGAGGAGCCGGCGTGCGTCGTGGATGCCTGGATTCTCCAATCTGCTCCTGCCGGAGGGTTTGACCTTCGAGTCGAGTTGAAGGTTTACCGTGATCGGTATGAGCGGTCTGCGGATCTCCCAACTGGCCGAGCGCAGTGGTGTACCGGCGACGACGTTGCGGTTCTACGAGACCGTGGGCCTGTTGCCCGCCGAGCGGACCCCCACCGGGTATCGCGTGTACGACGAGATGGCGGTGGAGCGGCTGGGCTTCATCGGGGCGGCCAAGCAGCTCGGGCTGTCGCTGGAGGAGGTCGCGGAACTGCTCCAGGTCTGGGCGAACGGGTCCTGTGCCCAGGTCCGCGATGATCTGCGGCCGCGCCTGACGGTACGGATCGCCGAAGCCGAGCAGCGTTCCGCCGAGCTGTCCGCGTTCGTGACCACCTTGCAGACTGCACTGGAGCATCTGGATGTGCTTCCCGATCGGGCCGGCCGGTGCGATCCGCAATGCGTCGTCGGTCCGCGGCCCTCCGGCTCGGCGGCTCCGGTGCCGGTGGTGCCGCACCGCACCCGGCAGGACGCCGAGGAGTGGCGGACGGCGCCGGTCGCCTGCTCCCTGGACGGTGAGGACGTACGGGAACGGGCCGCGCAGTGGCGCATCCTCCTTGAGGGCGCCGAGCAGGACCAGATCAGCGAGGGGGTACGCCTCAGCATGCCTGCCGAACGGGCCGGACAGGTCGCCGAGCTGGCCACCGCCGAACAGCGCTGCTGCCCCTTCTTCGACTTCCGCCTCCACCTGACTGGCGACAGAGCGCACTTGGAGGTCCGCGCGCCTGCCGGCGCCGCCGGTCTGCTCGCCGAGCTGTTCACCCCGCCGGCCGACTGACCTAGTCTCCGCAGGTGCTTGCGGGCCGGCTCCCGAACAGTTGCCTGTGCACACCTGCGGGCGGCGTACCGGGCGCTAGGCTCGCGGCTCGGCCGACCCGGCGCGCTCGGCCGGTTCGTTCAGACGGCGTTTGTAGTACGCCCAGGGGGAGTCGAAGTCGGACGGGACGATGAGCTCCCACCCCTGCTCCTCCATGAGGCGCTGGCGGCGGCGCGACGGCCACCACAGCCGGCGATGCTCCCACTTCTGGGGTGAGGCCTCGACGAGATGGAAGAGATAGCCGTAGTCGACGACATGCCATCCGCCGAGGCCCTCCCTCGCCAATGCCTCCATCTCGTTGAAGGCATGCAGCGGCTTGAGCACCCTCCGCGTAGGGGTGTCGCCCGGAACGGAGCCCTTGCGGTCGGCGGTCAGGGTGCCGAAACGCTGCTGGGCGGCCTGGCGGCTGATGCCCAGCAGCCGCCCGAGGGCCTCCCAGCTCTGCCCGGCGGTACGGGCGCCGATAATCGACTGGCGCAGCAGCCTGCTGGTCTCCTCCGCGGCGACGCTGGACGCGGCGACCATGAGGAGATGGGCGTCCGGGTCGTTGTCGAGCCCCTCATGCCCATGCTCGCACGCGGTGAGCACGGCTTCGGCGACGGCCTCCCGGATGGCGCTCGCCTGTTCGTCGGCGAGATGGCTTCGAGACGCGCTCATCGCCGGTCTCCCTCGTTGTCGTCGGCGGCGGTGGGAGGGAGCGGCTCCAGTTCGTCCAGGCGGGCGGCGTCGGCGGCGGACGTGGCCCTGTCGCGCCCGGCGGAGGCCGCCGTCACCACCCCCACGACGAAGACCGCGAACCCGACGACGAAGAGGCCCCACAGCACCCAAGCTGTCGAGCGCGGCCTGCGCCACGAGCAGGATCACCATCTCGGCGATTCCACATCGGCCACGCTCCACCCACGAATGATGATCGAGGAGGTCAACCGCACCCGAGCAAGCGGACGCATCGATCATGAACTTCGCCAGCCGGGGCCGTCTACGGGGCCTATGCCGTCGGTGTCGATTCCGACGTCCATGTCGAAGCCCTCGCGTTTGCCGTTGGCGTAGGTGAGGTCGACTGGGAACGTGACGAAGGTCCCGTCAATGTTGGAGCTGGGGCCTGCGGGAGCGCCGACCGTGAAGGAGCGCAGGCGAGGTTGCTCCTTGAGGAAGTCGACGTACTCGGCTTCTGTGCAGTTACTCAATTCGTCGAGCTGCTGATAGGCGAGATGCCAGTCGCCATCCCGTACGTGGCCGAAGTATGCGATCAACGCGGCACGGGCACGGGTGCGGTCACGTTGATCCCGCTCTGGGGCCTGCAGGCGCAGCGCGACACATGCTGAGGCGAGCACAGCGATCGAGATCAGACCGAGTACCGCGTAGCCCCATCGGCGGCGGGCCGCTCGGCTCCTGACGCTTTCCACCTTGCTGAACTGGTTCTATTCGAGGGTGAAGACGGTCTGGAAGCGTGCCGCGGCGTCGGATGAGCCGTCGATGTGGACCCGATCAGTGTGATTGCCGCGGGCCAGATCGATGAAGCCTTGCCGGTCGGTGGTGATCCGGAGTGTGGCGTGCTCGGCTGCTCCGGGGGTGACCTCGACTCGGCCGTCTCGTACCCGGACCGTCACCCGGGCAGTGTCCACCTGGAGGTCGTAGGTCTCGTCCAGGTCGACCGCGGCCTCTAGGCGGAAGGCCGTCTCGACGCCGAACAGCAGGGCGCTGTCGGGGAGGTAATCGGCGGCGGGTTCCTTCAGCAGGGGCAGGCCCCAGCGGGCTAGTTCCCGGATGACGGGTTTGAGCGCGAATCCGCGGGCCGTGAGCGTGTAGACGGTCGCAGGCGTCGGCGGCGGCACTTCGCGCCGGTCGACGACCCCGGCGT
>DASQPY010000048.1:0-2234 GCA_035643735.1 Actinoallomurus sp.
ACGCCGACGCCTACGCCGACGGAGGCCGCGCTCGTCCAGAAGATGAGCCTGGCGGAGAAGGTCGGCCAGCTGTTCATGCCGACCATTCCCGGCTCCACGCCCTCGGCGGGAGCCGCTCTCGTCAAGCGCTACCACCTCGGCGGCGTCATCTACTTCCCGGTCAACCTGCACACCCCGCGGCAGACCGCCGAGCTGTCCAACGGCCTGCAGAAGGCCGCGCTGAAGAACGGCGGCATACCGCTGGTCATCAGCACCGACGAGGAGCAGGGACCCGTCTCACGGCTTCCGTACGTCACCCGCTTCCCGTCCAACAAGCTGCTCGCCTCGGGCAAGGACCCCGACCTGGACACACGCCTGGCCGCGAAGGTCACCGGCGAGGAGCTCATGGCGGTCGGCATCAACCAGGACAACGCGCCCGACGCCGACGTGAACATCAACCCGAACAACCCGGTGATAGGCGTGCGTTCCTTCGGCTCGAACCCGAGCAAGGTCGCCCACCTCGACGGCGTGGCGATCGACGCCTACCGCGCCACCGGCGTCGCGGTCGTGGCCAAGCACTTCCCCGGCCACGGCGACACCGCCACCGACAGCCACACCGGCCTGCCGATCATCAACCACACCAAGGCCCAGTGGGAGCGCATCGACGCACCGCCGTTCAAGGCCGCGATCGATCACCACGCCGACGTCATCATGACCGCGCACATCGTCGTCCCCGGCCTGGACAAGTCCCGTCTCCCGGCCACCATGTCCAAGACCGTGCTGACCGGGCTGCTCCGCGACAAGCTCGGCTACCAAGGCGTGATCATCACCGACTCCCTCCAGATGACCGGGGCGACGATCAAGTTCGGCCCGGAGGAGGCGGCGGTACGCGCGGTCGTGGCCGGTGCCGACATGCTGCTCATGCCGCGCGACCTCGGCCGCGCCTACAACGCGGTCCTCGCGGCCGTGCGGTCCGGCCGGATCTCGCGCAGCCGCCTGGATGACGCCGTGACCAGGATCATCCGGATGAAGAACGAGCGCGGGATGTTCCATCCGTACGTCGACGCGGCCAAGGCAGCCCGCGTCATCGGCTCCAAGGAGCATCGGGCGGCGGCACGCAAGGTGGCCGCCGATGTCCGGTCCGGCGGTTGATGTCCGCTATCGGCCGTTGACGCCGAGAGCTGAGCGTGACTAACTTTCAGAGGCTGGCCAGGGCCAGTCATTTTCTTTCGCGCATATCGGGGGCGGAAGGAGTTACCGATGTCCCGTCGCCGACGGCTCATTGCGATAGGTGCTGCGTCGGTCGTGGCCATGGCCGGTCTTGGCTCAGGCACCGCGAACGCCGTACAGTCCGGGCACCAGCCCGGCAAGGACAAAAAAGTCCTGAAGATTCTCAATAAGATGACGCTCGAGGAGAAGGTCGCCCAGCTCTTTGTGCTGCAGGTCTACGGCACGAGCGCGGACACGACCGATCCCACGGCCGTCGCCGCCAACCAGAAACTGTGGGGCGTCGACAACGCCCAGCAGCTGATCGCCAAGTACCACCCCGGCGGGATCATCTACTACTACGTCGACCCGCCCAACCTCGTCAGCCCCCAGCAGGTCGCCCACCTCTCCAACGGGATCCAGCAGGCGGCCATGCACACGCGGGTGCCGATTCCGGCGACCATCACCACGGACCAGGAGCAGGGCTCCATCGTCACGCGGGTTCCCGTGCCGTTCACGCAGTTCCCGGGCGCCCAGGCACTCGGCGCGGCTCGTTCGCCGCAGGACGCGTACACCACGTCGAAGATCACCGGCGAGGAGCTCAAGGCGATCGGGATCACGCAGGACTACGCTCCCGACTCCGATGTGAACGTCAACCCGGCCAACCCGGTGATCGGTGTCCGCTCCCCGGGATCCGACCCGTCGCTGGTCGCCCAGATCGCGCCCGCCGAGGTCGACGGCTACCAGGCCGCGGGCGTCATCGCCACGGCCAAGCACTTCCCGGGTCACGGTGACACCGACACCGACAGCCACACCGGTGTGCCGATCATCAACCACACCAAGGAGCAGTGGGAGAAGCTCGACCTGCCGCCGTTCAAGGCCGACATCGCGCATGGCGTCGACTCGATCATGACGGCGCACATCATCGTGCCCGCGCTGGACCCGTCGCTGGACCCGGCGACGCTCTCCAAGCCGATCCTCACCGGAATCCTCCGCGACCAGCTGCACTACAAGGGCGTCATCGTCACCGACGCCCTCGGCATGGCGGG
>DASQPY010000049.1:0-2466 GCA_035643735.1 Actinoallomurus sp.
AAGGCGATCTCCGACTGCGGGTGGGGCGAGTTCCGCCGCCAGCTGGAATACAAGGCGGCCAAATACGGCCGCCACCTGATCGTGATCGACCGCTGGTATCCAAGCTCCAAGACCTGCTCGGCATGTGGGTATCTGCTTGCCGAACTCTCGCTGTCCATCCGGACATGGCGTTGCCCGTCCTGCCGCACCCTGCATGACAGGGACGTCAACGCGGCCAAGAACATCCTGGCGGCAGGTCTTGCCGCGTCTGCCTGTGGAGGTGACGTCAGACACCCCGGGCCCTCCCGGGTGCAGTCGCCAGCGAAACAGGAACCCGAGCCCGCGAGGGCCGGAATCCCCGCCCTTCAAGGCAGGGAGTAGTCAATCTGTCGATGCTGCTGCGTCGATCCCGCCTCGCTCGATCACGGAGGCGTACCACCGGGCGCTGCTCTTGGGGATCCGCGCCTGCGTCTCGAAGTCGACGTAGACGAGCCCGAACCTCTTGGCGTACCCCCAGCCCCACTCGAAGTTGTCCATCAGTGACCAGGCGAAATACCCGCGCAGCGGCGCGCCGGCGGCGATCGCCGCGTGGCAGGCGCGCAGGTGCGCGTCGAGGTAGGCGACCCGGTCGGGGTCCTCGACGTCACCGCTCGCCGACACGACATCGTCGAAGGCCGCGCCGTTCTCGGTGACGTACAGCGGGACCGTCGGGTACTCGGACGCGACCCGGGTGAGCACCTCGGTCAGGCCGGACTCGTCGATCTCCCAGCCCATCGCGGTGACCGGCCGCCCGACCTGCACGAACCCGACGTGCTCGCTGCCGGGCCAGGGTGACGCCTGGGCGAAGGGCGAGGTGATGGCCGGCGCCGCGCCCTCGCGGCCCGTGACGAAGAAACGGTTGTAGTAGTTGACGCCCAGCATGTCGATGGGCCCGCCGATGATCTCCAGGTCGCCGCCCTCGACGCCGATGTCGTACGGCGCCAGGTCGGCGAGCACGTCCTCGGGGTAGCGCCCGCGCAGCAGCGCGTCGAGGAAGAACCTGTTCTGCAGCCCGTCGATCCTGCGGGCCGCGTCCACGTCCTCGGCGGCGTCACTCGCCGGTGAGACCGCGTACAGGTTGACTGCGGCACCGACCCGGACGCCGTCGCGGCGCAGGGCACGCGCGGCCAGGCCGTGGCCGAGCAGCAGGTGGTGCGCGGCGCGTACGGACGCGCCGGGGTCGCGGCGGCCCGGCGCGTGGTCACCGGAGGCGTACCCGAGGAAGGCCGCGCACCAGGGCTCGTTGATCGTCGTCCAGTTGGTCACCCGGTCGCCGATGGCCTCGTGCACGAGCGTGGCGTACTCGGCGAACCGGTACGCCGTGTCGCGGGACGGCCAGCCGCCGGCGTCCTCCAGTGCCTGCGGCAGATCCCAGTGGTACAGCGTCGGCCAGGGCTGGATGCCGGCCTCGAGCAGGGTGTCCACGAGCCGCCGGTAGAAGTCGAGCCCCTTGGCGTTCACCGCCCCCGAGCCGTCCGGCTGCACGCGCGGCCAGGAGACCGAGAAGCGGTACGCCCCCAGCCCGAGCGAGGACATCAGCGCGACGTCCTCGCGGTACCGGTGGTAGTGGTCGACGGCGACGTCGCCCGTGTCGCCGCCCAGCACCACGCCGGGAGTGTGGGCGAAGGTGTCCCAGACCGAGGTCCCGCGGCCGTCCTCGGCGACCGCGCCCTCGATCTGGTACGCGGCGGTCGCCGCTCCCCAGACGAAGTCCGTGGGAAAGCCGAGCCGTGTCTCCGCCTGCGATGGCTGCGTCGTCATGCTTTTACTGCACCTTCCATGATTCCGCCGATGATCTGGCGGCCGAACACGACGAAGACGATGAACAGCGGCACCGTCGCGACGACGGTCCCGGCGAACATCAACGTGTAGTCGTTGAAGTAGGCGCTGTTGAGCAGCGCGAGGGAGTACTGCACGGTCGGGTTGTCCGGGTTGAGCACCGCCCGCGGCCAGAGGAACTCGTTCCAGGTCTGCATGAAGGTGAAGAGGGCGAGCACGGAGGCGGCCGGGCGCAGCGCGGGCAGCACCACGCTCCAGAAGATCCGGAACGTCGACGCCCCGTCCACGCGGGCGGCCTCGATGAGCTCGTCCGGCACCGCCTGCGAGGCGTACTGCCGCATCATGAAGACGCCGAAACCGGTGACCAGGAACGGCACGATCACGGCCTGGAGCTTGCCGGTCCAGTGCAGGTGCACCATGACCATGTAGAGCGGGATGATCCCCATCTGCACCGGGACCATCATCGTCCCCACGATGAGGAGCAGCAGGGCGTTGCGGCCGCGGAAGCGCAGCTTGGCGAAGGCGAATCCGGCCAGCGAGGCGAAGAACACCGTCGAGATCGCGACCACGGTCGAGGCGATGGCGGAGTTCACCAGTGCCTTGGCGAAGTGCGCCTGCTCGTTGTCGAACAGCCGGCGCATGTTCGCGCCGAGGTGCTGACCGGCGATG
>DASQPY010000050.1:0-5470 GCA_035643735.1 Actinoallomurus sp.
AATCGCCGGCAGCCTCGTAATCGGCGGCTGCGTCGAAATCGGCGGCGAGCTCGGCCGGCGCGCGCATCCGCCACGCGTCGGTCACGAGCTCCGTCAGACGGTCGACCTTCACCTCTGCCAGGCGCAGCATCACCAGGGGCAGGCCGTCGTAGCCGGGCGTGGTGAAGAAGATGTCGGGCTCGCCGAGGAGGAGAGCCTGCTTTTCGGCCTCGTCGCCGACGTAAAGCACCGCGATATCGGTTCGGATCAGGCGCGGCCTGCCCGGCGTGCGCTCGGGATAGGACCAGACGAACCCTTTGCCGGCCACCCGGAAGTCAAAGCCATCACTGTCAATCTCCGCCACGTGAGGCAGAGCCAGCGCCAACCGGCGCACATCGTCGGCGTCAGCCATCGAGATCCCCTTTCCGAGCGCGATCGGCGTGTGCCGAGGCTACGCGCCGACAGCCGGACTGGCGACGAGGGGCCTCAGTACACCGTTATCGTCGCCGGATGCAGGAACTGATCGCGCCCACCACCCGCCTGCACACCGCCTGGCTCGAGGCGCACGCGGAGTGGGGTCCCGGGCAGCACGAGGACGGTTTCGGGCTGGCCCCGTCCGACGAGGTGGACTCGCCGGCCGGGTTCGCGGCCTGGGTGGCGCGGCTGACAGGGGAGTCGGATCCGGCGAAGCCGGTCGACGCCGGAATCGCGGGTTGCACGTATCGATGGATCGTCGAGAGCGACCGGGTGCTCGGCGGGATCGCGCTGCGGCACGGGAACAGCGACCACGTGCTGTGGGCCGGCCACATCGGTTACGGCATCCGGCCATCCGCGCGCGGGCGCGGCCTGGCCACCTGGGCGGTCGGCCGGATGCTCGACGAGGCGCGGGTGCTCGGAATGGGTCGGGTGCTGGCCGTCTGCGCGGTCGGCAATGGCGCGTCGGTGAAGACGATCGAGCGGTGCGGCGGCGTCTTCGAGGGAATCCGCGACACCCGGTTCGGCCCGGTCCGGCGTTACTGGATCGAGCTTTGACGGCGGAGCCGGACGCACGACCGTGGCCGCCGGGAGGCGACGCGGTGCGCCCGGCGCCGGCGGGTCTTCCTCCGCCGGGCCGGGCGCTCGCGTCACGTCGTCCTGAGTCGCGCTAGTGGCGCAGGGCGGCGATCAGGGACCTGGTGTCGGGCGTTCCCATCCGTACGAACAGGGGCAGCGTGCCCAGGTCGGCCGGGTAGGCGTGGAGGTCGCCCCGTACGGCCCGGCCGCGGGTCACGTCGTACCACTCCCCCGGCGGCAGGTGGACGTCGCGGGTCGTGCCCTCCGAGAGCAGCGGCGCGGCCAGCAGCGAGTCGCCGAGGAGCCACTCGTCGCTGATCGTGTACGACGCCTTGTCCGAGGGGAAGTCGAAGAACAGCGGCTGCATGATCGGATCGCCGGTCCGCAGCGTGCTCGTGACCTGCTTCTCGATGTACGGCGCGAGGCGCTTGTGGATGTCCAGCGCCTTGGAGTACAGCTTCACCGTGTCCGCGTCGTAGTCGACCCACTTCTTGTTCACGTAGTCGTAGACGCGGATCGGTGACGTCGAGGAGTAGACGAGAGGCATGGCGGCGGCCGCCTGTGCCCAGCGGACGAGGACCTCCTTGGACGGCGGCGGTTCGCCCTCCGAGCCTCCGACCATGTCGGTCTCCACGAACGGGTAGCCGATGGTGGAGACGGCCAGGTCCTGGTGGACGGCGGCCTGCAGGGACGTCCAGTCCGTGCCCTTGTCGATCTCGCGGGTCACGAAGCCGTACTTCTGCGAGCCGGTCCAGTGGATGCGCACACCGACGCCCTGCTGGTCGAACTCGTCGGTGAGCTGCGCGCCGAGGTTGACGTAGTCGTTGGCCGTGTAGCCCTGGGCCGGCGCGCACGTCTCGTCGTAGAAGCGCGTGTCGAACTTGAAGCCGTCGACGTTGTACGTCTTCTCCAGCGCGTGCAGCTGGTCCGCGTACCAGGCCCGGGCGTCCGGGTTGCCCAGGTCGACGATGCCGGCCTTGCCGTTCCACCAGCTGACGGTGCACGGCTTGGACGGGTCGTCCTTCGACTTGAGCAGGTACCCCTTGTCCGCGGCCACCTTGTAGTTGTCGGCGTCGAGGTTGATCCAGAGCGTCACCCAGAGGCCGAACTTGTCCCCGAGCCTGTGCACCTCGTCGGACATGGCCTTGGGGTCGGGGAACTTGGAGTTGAACGTGAAGTCGCCGTAGTGGCTCATCCAGCCGTCGTCGAGCGACATCGTGTGCCCGGGAACCTTGGCGTCGTGCAGGCGGTGCACGTAGTCAAGGAAGCCGGCCTGGTCCACGTTCGTGTAGAACTGCGCCCACGAGTTCCACAGCGGCGTCTCGTACTGATAGGGCTCGGCGTCGCTCTTGGCCGGCTTGCCCGTGATGCCGATGTAGTCGTCGTAGACCGCCTTGGGGGTCTTCTCGACGAAGAACGTGGCCGCGAAGCCCGGCGAGCCGGTGACCTCCATGCCCGCGACGCCGGCGACGTCCTTGCCGAGCGAGATCTTCATCAGGTCCTGGGTGTCGAAGTAGATGCCGGCGGCCGACTGGGTGAACCAGAACGGGTCGACCATCTGGTACGACGCCGGGCCGAACGCGTCGTCGGCGACCTTGCCGGAGTCGAGCGGCCACGGCTGGTCCGTGTAGGGGCCGCCCTTGTCGGTGCTCGCCTCACCGTGGCCGTACCAGTGCCCGGCGGAGGCCATGTCGAAGTGCATGCCGGTGGAGGTCGGCGTCGCGCCCTCGACCGTGCTCTCCACCTTGTAGCGGTCGGCGGACGGGGTCAGCTTCACCGCGAGGGTGGCCGACTTGTCGGTGGTGGCGACGCTCAGGGTCAGCACGCCGTGGGACCAGGTGGCCTTGCGCACGTCGGTGGCGGTGGCCTGGCCGTTCGGGCCGGTGAAGTCGACGGCGTTCGTGTTCGTGGTCGCCAGCACCGTACGCCCACCGCGGCGGGCACTGATCTGGAAGTGCCGCTTGGCGATGACGATCTGGTACGCCGGGGTGCTCAGCGTGATGGCGCTCGCACCGTCGTGGTAGGTGAAGCCGGGCGTCGCCGCGGCCGTACCGGTGTTCCCGGTGAAGGACATGGCGGCGAGCAGCGCGACGGCAAGGGGAAGGAATAGTCGGCGGGATCTCAGTGCGATCACCTCGGGTGGTCGGGAGTCGTCCGGTCGTAGAGCTCGCCGGACTGATCGTTTATGCGCACTACTGGGGGATACTGCGCATAAACGAGCGTCACGTCAAGATCTTCGCCGGGATCGGCTCGCTGCCGGACAGCGCGTACGGGGTCCATCGTCCCCTCGCTGACGTCCGCGTGACCGCCGGAAACCGCGGGAATCGCACCCGGGGGCCCGTCACATCATGCTGCGGTGTCGGCGTGATCGGCGTTGGGACGCAGGAGCAGGATCGTCGCGACCGCGGTGAGCAGCAATCGTCCGGGCCGTACATGTCGCGCGAGGGTGGCTACCAGGGCAGGGGCGCCTGTCGCGGAACGCCGTCGAGGAGGGAGCGCGCGCAATGCCGACGGCCCGTCCGTGACAGGGCGCGGCCGCCGCGCCTGCCCTGCCGCATAAAAGATCTTGCAGTGGCTCCCCATCCCGAAGCAGGGTCCGGTCACTGTCGGCGCCACGGTCAACAACGCCGATGAGACCTTCACCTCCATCGAGGAGGGCAGCGGCATCGTCCTGCTCGCCGCCGGCAACGCCGTCATCTACCAACGACCCGGAGCCGAGAGCCGCGTCAACGACTGCTCGCTACTCGGAGACGCCGAGATCGCGCGCCTCCTCACGGAGCTCCGGCCCGCCCTTGACCCCGGCGCTCTCCAGCTCGTGCGCGAGTGCCTCCAGCTCGGCGCCGCCGGCCATCTCCGCCGTGAGTTCGGCGAGCGTGATCTCTTCCTTGGTGTGGTACCCGAGCGTGCGCCCACGCTTGAGGAGCAGGAACCGGTCCCCCACCGGGTACGCGTGATGCGGATTGTGGGAAATGAAGATCACACCGAGCCCGCGCTCGCGCGCCTGGGCGATGTAGCGGAGTACGACACCGGCCTGCTTGACCCCGAGCGCGGCCGTCGGCTCGTCCAGGATCAGCACCTTCGCGCCGAAGTACACGGCGCGCGAGATCGCGACGCACTGGCGCTCGCCGCCGGACAGCGTGCCGATCGGCTGGTCGACGTCGCGCAGGTCGATCCCCATGTCCAGGAGCTCCCGCTTGGCGGTCGCGCGCATGAAGGGGATGTCGAGGCGCTTGAGCGGTCCCTTTCCCACGCGCTTCTCCGAGCCCAGGAAGAAGTTGCGCCAGACCGGCATGAGCGGCACGACGGCCAGGTCCTGGTAGACGGTGGCGATGCCGTGTTCGAGCGCCTCGCGCGGCGACCCGAATGACACCGCCTTCCCCTCGACCCGGAACACACCCTCGTCGTGCTTGTGCAGGCCGGCGACGATCTTGATGAGCGTGGACTTGCCGGCGCCGTTGTCGCCGAGCACGCACGTGATCTCGCTCCAGTCGACCGACAGGTCGATGTCGCGCAGCGCGATGATGTTGCCGTACCGCTTGCCGACGCCCTCCAGTTCGACGAGCGGCCCCTCCGGTGAGTCCGTGCTCATTTCCCTGCCTCCGCTCGGCGTCGTACGACCAGGTTCACCACGGTGGCGCCGAGCAGCATCGCCCCGAGGAACGCCTTGAACCAGTCAGGGTTCCACTCGGCGTAGACGATGCCGTTGTTCGTCATGCCCCAGATGAACGCCCCGATGGCCGCGCCGATCGCCGAGCCGTACCCACCGGTCAGCAGGCAGCCGCCGACGACCGCGCAGATGATGTAGAAGAACTCGTTGCCGACACCCTCACCGGACTGCACGGACTTGAAATAGAACAGGATGTGCATGCCGTAGAACCACGCGGTGAAGGACACGCCCATGAACAACGCGATCTTCGTACGGGTGACCGGCACGCCCACCGCGCGGGCGCTCGTCGCCGACCCGCCGACCGCGAAGATCCAGTTGCCGGACCTGGTGCGCAGAAGCAGCCACGTGGCGATGGCCACGAACACGATCCACCACAGCACGGTGATGTTGACCTGCACGCCGCCGACCGTGAAGTTGCGCGCGAACACCGCGCGTGCCTGGGAGAAGCCGTCCATGTCCTCGATCGACGGCGTGGCGACGTTGTGCGTGATGAGCTTGGTGAAGCCGAGGTTCAGGCCCGCGAGCATGAAGAAGGTGCCGAGCGTGATGATGAAGCTCGGCAGCCCGGTCTTGACGTACAGCAGGCCGTTGAGGAAGCCCAGCGCGAGGGTTACCACGAGGGAGACCGCCACACCGGCCCACACGTTGAGGGTGAGCTGGTAGCTGAACATCGACGCGATCAGTGCCGAGGAGGTGACCATCACCCCCGCGGACAGGTCGAACTCCCCGCCGATCATCAGCAGCGACACCGACACGGCCATGATGCCCATC
>DASQPY010000051.1:0-4911 GCA_035643735.1 Actinoallomurus sp.
CCGGTCAGCGCCAGCCCCTGCCGTTCCGCGCGAGCAACCAACTCGGCCTCGCCCGGCCCGTCTGCAGGCAGTTCCAGGACCGCGTGCAGCCCGGCGGCGATCCCGGACACCCGCACGCGCGGGGCGCACCGGGCCACCGCCGCGACCAGCCGGTCCCGGCGCCGCCGGTAGTGCACGCGCATCCGTCGCACATGCCGGTCGTACGCACCCGAGACGATCAGCTGGGCAAGGGTCAACTGGTCCAGGACGGGAGAGTAGCGATCGGCGAGCCGCTTCTCGCGTACGACCGGTTCCAGCAGGTGGGGCGGCAGCACCAGCCAGCCCAGTCGCAGCCCCGGCGCCAGGCTCTTGCTCGCCGTCCCCGCATAGACCACGTGTCTCGGGGCAAGGCCCTGTATGGCGCCCACCGGGTGCCGGTCGTAGCGAAACTCACCGTCGTAGTCGTCCTCCACGATCACCGCGCCGCGCTCGCGGGCCCACGCCACGGCAACCGTCCGCCGCGCGGGCGGCAGTGTCACACCGGTCGGGAACTGGTGCGACGGCGTGCACAGCAGCGCGTCCTCGTCCGCTAGCCGGTCGACACGAGCGCCGTCGGCGTCGAGCGGCAGCCGCACGGTCTCCAGCCCGGTGTTGCGCAGAATCGTCCGGGTGTCCGGGAAACCGAGCGCCTCCACCGCGATCCGCCGCCCGCCGATCCCGCACAGCGCCCGCCCCAGCAGCCCGGTGGCCTGGACGAATCCCGAGCACACCACGATCAACCCCGGTTCGGTACGCACCCCGCGCACCCGCGCCAGGTACCCGGCCAGCGCCTCACGCAGCTCCAGCCGCCCGCGTGGATCGGTGTGGCCCAGGGCGTCGCGAGGCGCGGCGACCAGCGCCCGACGGCTCGCGGCAAGCCAGGCGTCACGCGGGAACGACGACAAATCCGGCAAGCCGGGCCGAAGATCGTACGGGTGGCTCTGGCCGTACCCCGACTCCACGAACCCCGCCGACACGCTGATCACCGGAGCGGCCGAGGCAGGCGCCGGCTCGGCGAACGTCCCCTGCGCCACCCGGGTCCCCGACCCCTGACGTGCCGTCAGCCAGCCTTCGGCGACCAGCTGCCCGTACGCGTCGGCGACCGTGTTCCGCGCGACCCCCAGATCCCGCGCGAGCACCCGCGACGACGGCAGAAGGGTGCCCGGCGCCAGCCGCCCGTCCCGTATCGCCCGGCGCAGCGCTTCTTCGAGACCGGCCCGTACGCCCCCATCCGAACCAAAATCCAGATGCAGGTCCACCCCAAGATTGGCCCGCTGAGTCACCGTCCCAGTGGACCACACATTGGGACCACTTACTGCCTAGGCTCGACACCAGGACGGCTGAGACCAGGAACGACGCCCTGCCGGCGTCCTACAGTCGACGCTGCTCCAGTTTTTGGATTCCGGCCTGTGCCTCTTGATCGGCCGGATTGAACGAAAGGGATTGACTATGAAGGCATGCGGAGTGTCGGGCGCGGATGGGGACGTCGTCCTGTTGGAGTTGCCCGAGCCGCCGTCTCCGGGTCCCGGTCAGATCCTGCTGGGGGTCGAGGCGGCCGGGGTCGGACCGTGGGATCGGCTGCTGAACGGTGCCGGCTGGGACGTGGGGCTGCGCCCCCCGGCGGCGCTGGGAGTGGAGGGTGTGGGCCGGGTGCTGACCGTCGGCGCCGATGTCGATGAGTTCGCCGTCGGCGACCGGGTTCTCGCGCACGAGGCTCCACTGCCCGGCGGAAGCGGCTTTTGGGCCGAACGTGTCCTGATCACCGCGGCTCACGCAGCGGCTTGCCCGCCCGAACTGGATCCTGTGCTCGCGGGGGCACTGCCGGTCAATGGCCTCACCGCGTTGCAGGCCCTGGAGATGCTGGGGCTCGGTCGAGGGCAGCGGCTCTTGGTCACCAACGGAGCCGGAGCCACCGGTTCCCTGGCCATTCAACTCGCCGCCGCCATGGGCGTCGAGGTGACCACGACCGCATCCGCCTCCGCCGCCGACCGCATGCGCGGCCTCGGAGCGGCGGAGGTCATCGACTACCACGACCCGAACTGGCCGGCTCAGGTACGCGGCGGGTTCGACGGCGCGCTGATCGCCGCCACCGGCACGGCAGAAGCCGCCCTGCCGCTGGTGCGAGACGGTGGGCGCTTGTGCTCCCTGACCTCGGACGCACCTGCAGTGGAGCGGGGCATCACCAGCACGAACCTGTACGTCCGCGCCGACGCCGCACAGCTCGCCCAGCTGGTCAAGCAGGTCAGCGAAGGGAACTTGCAGCTGACGCCGGAAGTTCACCCGCTGCGGGAGGGACCGGCCGCGTTCACCCGCGTGGCCACCGGACGGGCCGGCGGCAGGAAGCTCCTGCTCATCCCCTGAAACAGGGTGAGCACGGCCACCGCCGGACGCCGCCACGTCCGGCCCAGACGCCGGTTCGCAGGGCGGTGGACACGGGCACGGTCCCGTACAAGGGCCGTGCCCACCAGGGCCGGGACGCTGAGGTGATCGCGCTGATTCCAGCGACACCGCACACCTCACGCCGCGTATTGGACACACACTGCGTCCCCACAGCCCTACACGCCGAGAACGCAGGCACGACACGGAAAAGGCTAGGAACAGTGGGAATCATCACCCAAGACATGCGAAAGATCATCGACAGCGCCAAGCTCGCGTTCGTGGCGACCGTCTGCGAGGACGGCTCCCCGAACCTCTCCCCGAAAGGGTCCCTGCTCGTCTACGACGACGACCACCTGGTGTTCATGAACATGGCCTCACCCAACACGGTCGCGAACCTGCGGCGCGACCCCCGACTCGAGGTCAACGTGATCGATTTCCTCCTCAGGCGCGGCTACCGCTTCAAGGGAACCGCCGAGCTCCGCGGCGAGGGCGACCCCGTGTACGCGTGGTCCTGCCAATGGGTGCGGGAGAACGCCGGCCCCACCTACCCATGCCACGATGCGGTACTGATCCGAGTGGAACGAGCACTGCCGGTGGACTCACCCGCCTACACCTTCGGGAACTGGACCGAAGACGACCTCAAACAGGCGTGGTCCACCACATACGGTGTGACAAACGAGTAACGACAGCACCGGAACGCTCGTCCACGGGCACCACCGATGTATTCAGGCGTGCCGACATCGCACGAACCATCGGATGATTGCTGGGTGGCGCGACCGACGCCCTAGCTGTGCTGACAGTGAGGATGTAGGTAAGTGCCTCCCAGCGGCGTCTGACCCGTGTACTGACTGACCTTGGGTCCTGATGTGGATCTGTCGGCTCTGCTGGGACTCACCGGACGCGGCGCGTGACCTTATAGCGCCTCTGTGTGTCAAGCGGCTTGAGCAAGGCGCTGCGATACCGCTCGACCACCCCGACGGCCGACTCCCGCTCGGCATCGGAACGGCGAACCTGAGACGCGTCCGACGGAAACCCCGGCCCCTGCTGTCCGATGCTCACCAGGCCAGTGTGATCACGGCGCCCGATGAGGGCCATCGGGGAACTCCTGCGAGATCCCCGAGATCCGCAGGGCCGCAGGGCCGCAGGGCCGCAACAGAAGTTCGTAATTTTTACGAACAAATCATCGAGAACTCCTGTCAATTCCAGATTAACCTTGCCGGAACTATGCCCGGCAACGGTGCATCGGGCATCGAAGGGGAGCTCAATGCAGAAAACGCTGACCGCGGCCGGGCTGGCCGTGGTGATGCTGAGCGCCGCGGCCGTACCCGCCGTCGCCGCGAGCGCGCCCAGTTGGCGCACCTCGTACATCAGCAAGGACACGGGCTACGACGACTTCGTTCTCGACTCCGTCGCCGCCGTCGGCAAGAAGGACGCCTGGGCCGTCGGGTGGAGGAACGGGCCGGGCACGAGCGGCGCGGTTCTGCACTGGAACGGCTCGAAGTGGAATGAGGTCACGATTCCCGGCAGTCCGGGATCCCTCCAGGTCGTCGGCGGCTCGTCGCCGAGCAACGTCTGGGTCCTCGGCTTCACCACCCACGGCGCCACCGCCGCGTGGCACTGGAACGGAAAGGCCTGGACCTCCGTCTCCACCGGCTACCGCGCCAGCGGCGTCGCGGTCATAAGCGCGAACGATGCCTGGGCTGTCGGGGGCGACGAGTCCGGCAAGGGCACCGGCCTGCACTGGAACGGCAAGACGTGGCGTACGGTGCCGATGCCGCCCACCGCGTACAGGGTCAGCGCCGTTTCCAAGAACGACGTTTGGGCGGTCGGCGAGAACACGAACAATCAGCCGTACGCCGCGCACTGGAACGGCACGAAGTGGACGGCGGCGAAGCTGCCCAAGGTCACGGCGCCCAAGGGCAGCACCGGTTTCGCCAACTTCACCGACGTCACCGCGGTGTCGAAGAACAACGTGTGGGCGGCCGGCCGCTTCTACTACATCGCGCCCGGTAAGCCCGGCCACAACCGGTCCCTTCTCATGCACTGGAACGGTAAGAAGTGGAGCCTCGTCGTCGGTACGCATGAAACCTACGCCCTGAACATCACCTCCGACGGCGCCGGCGGCACCTGGTACACGACCTTCTACAAGTCGTACGTCCACCGGACCAAGAGCGGGCGAGTCACGAGCTACGCGGCGCCGAAGCCGTACGGCCGGAACGACATCGACATCCGGGACCTCGACCTCGTCCCCGGAGGAGGCGGGAAGGTGCTCGCTGTCGGCCAGGTCGGGCCCACCTCCGGCGACCAGTCCTGGGACGCCATCGCCCAGCAATACGGCCACTGAGAACACGCGGCGGGTGCCCTCTGGCACCCGCCGTGACTCATCAACGCAGCATGCCGCTCATACGCCGACGGGACCAAAACCCGCTGAGTAGACCAAGTTCGACGCGCCACGCATCGGCCGCGGGCAGCCCATGTGATGCGACGTTGTCGTCAAAAAGACCCCGGCCTGAT
>DASQPY010000052.1:0-2801 GCA_035643735.1 Actinoallomurus sp.
TGAAGGCGCGGACACGCTCGGCAAGGTCCGCGCGCTGTGCGCGAAGGCCGTTCAGCCCGACCCCACCGACGCGGGCGTGCCCAAGGTGGCCGCGGTCTGTGTCTATTCCGATCTGGTGGCCGGGGCCGTAGGGGCGCTGGAGGGGAGCGGCGTCGGCGTGGCGAGTGTCGCGACCTCTTTCCCCTCGGGGCGGGCGCCGCTGGATGCCAAGCTCGCTGACACGCGCCTGGCGGTCGAGGACGGTGCGAGCGAGATCGACATGGTGATCGACCGGGGTGCGTTCTTGTCCGGTGACTACGCGAAGGTCCATGAGGAGATCGTTGCGGTCAAGGCCGAGTGCGGTGCGGCGCACCTGAAGGTCATCCTCGAGACCGGTGAGCTGGTCACCTATGACAACGTGCGGCGGGCGTCGTGGCTGGCCATGCTGGCGGGGGCTGATTTCATCAAGACCTCCACCGGCAAGGTGAGTCCGGCTGCGACGCTGCCGGTGACGTTGGTGATGTTGGAGACGGTCCGTGACTTCCGGGCCCGTACGGGCCGTCAGGTCGGGGTGAAGCCGGCGGGTGGTATCCGCACGACCAAGGACGCGGTCAAGTATCTGGTCTTGGTGAACGAGACCGCGGGGGCGGACTGGTTGACGCCGGAGTGGTTCCGTTTTGGTGCGTCTTCGCTCCTCAACGATCTGCTGATGCAGCGCCATAAGCTCACGACCGGCGTGTACGCGGGTCCCGACTACTTCACTTTGGACTGATCGATGTTCGAGTACGCGCCCGCGCCTGAGTCGCGCGACGTCGTCGACATCAGGCCGTCGTACGGCCTGTTCATCGACGGAGAGTTCGTTGAGGCGGATAACTATTTCAAGACGGTCAACCCGGCGACTGAGGAGGTACTGGCCGAGGTCGCCGAGGCCGATGCCGGTGATGTTGATCGGGCCGTCGCCGCCGCCCGCAAGGCGTACGGGGGTGTCTGGTCCCGGCTGCCGGGGGCCGAGCGGGCCAAGTACCTGTTCCGGATCGCGCGGATCATCCAAGAACGCGCCCGCGAGTTAGCGGTGCTGGAGTCGATCGACAACGGCAAGCCGATCCGTGAGTCCCGTGACGTGGACATCCCGCTGGTGGCCGCGCATTTCTTCTACTACGCGGGCTGGGCGGACAAGCTGGAGTACGCCGTTCGTGACCCGCGTCCCGTCGGTGTGGCCGGGCAGGTCATCCCGTGGAACTTCCCGCTGCTCATGCTGGCGTGGAAGATCGCGCCCGCGCTGGCGTGCGGGAACACCGTGGTCCTCAAACCCGCCGAGACCACGCCGCTGACCGCGCTGGCCTTCGCCGACATCTGCCGCCAAGCCGACCTGCCGCCCGGGGTGGTCAACATCGTCACCGGCGCGGGATCGACCGGGCGCGCCCTGGTCGAACACCCTGGTATCGACAAGGTCGCCTTCACCGGCTCCACCGACGTCGGCCGTCAGATCGCCCGCGCCGTCGCGGGCACCGACAAGCGGCTCACCCTCGAACTCGGCGGCAAGGCCGCCAACGTCATCTTCGACGACGCGCCGCTGGACCAGGCCGTCGAGGGAATCGTCAACGGGATTTTCTTCAACCAGGGGCACGTCTGCTGCGCCGGGTCGCGGCTGCTGGTGCAGGAGTCGGTGGCCGAGGAGCTGATGGACCATCTGAAGACCCGCATGGCGACACTGCGGGTCGGTGACCCCCTGGACAAGAACTCCGACGTCGGCGCGATCAACTCCGCCGCCCAGTTGGAGAAGATCCGGACACTGTCGGGGGTCGGGGAGGAGGAGGGCGCGACCCGCTGGTCGCCGCCGTGTGAGCTGCCCGACAAGGGCTTCTGGTTCGCGCCGACCGTCTTCACCGACGTCGCCCAGTCCCACCGCATCGCCCGGGAGGAGATCTTCGGGCCGGTGCTGTCCGTGCTGACCTTTCGCACGCCGCAAGAGGCGGTGGAGAAGGCCAACAACACCCCGTACGGACTGTCCGCCGGTGTGTGGACCGACAAGGGATCACGGATCTTGTGGATGGCGGAGCGACTGCGCGCGGGCGTGGTGTGGGCGAACACCTTCAACAAGTTCGACCCGGCCTCCCCATTCGGCGGGTACAAGGAATCCGGCTTCGGCCGTGAGGGCGGACGGCACGGACTGGAGGCCTACCTCAAATGAGTGAACGGTTGAGTGTGCGCAAGACCTACAAGCTGTACATCGGCGGAGCGTTCCCGCGATCAGAGTCCGGCAGGTCCTACACCGTGAACGACGCGAAAGGCGATTTCCTCGCCAACGCCTCACGCGCCTCGCGCAAGGACGTCCGCGACGCCGTGGTCGCCGCCCGCAAGGCCCAGCCCAGCTGGGCAGCCCGCACCGCCTACAACCGGGGGCAGATCCTCTACCGCATCGCCGAGATACTCGAGGGACGCCGCGGCCAGTTCACCGACGAGCTACGCGCCACCGGCCTGACCAAAACCGCGGCCACGGCCGAGATCGACGCCGCGATCGACCGGTGGATCTGGTACGCCGGCTGGACCGACAAGATCACCCAGATCGCCGGCTCGGCCAACCCGATCTCCGGGCCGTTCTTCAACTTCTCCACCCCCGAACCCACCGGCGTCATCGGCGTCATCGCCCCCGACGGATCGCTGCTCGGCCTGGTCTCGGTGCTCGCCCCCGTGATCGCCACCGGCAACGCCACCGTCCTCCTGGCGTCCGAACCGGCGCCGCTGCCCGCAATCACACTCGCCGAGGTGCTCGCCACCTCCGACCTGCCCGGCGGAGTTGTCAACATCCTCACCGGCCAACG
>DASQPY010000053.1:0-7512 GCA_035643735.1 Actinoallomurus sp.
TGCCGATCATCTCCTCCATCTCGCGTGAGGTCTTCTTCCAGGTCCCCCAGGCCAATGTGGAGGCCGCGCTGGCCCTGGGCGCGACGCGATGGGAGGTCATCCGGATGGCGGTACTCCCGTTCGGCCGCTCCGGCATGGTCAGCGCCGCGATGCTCGGCCTGGGCCGCGCGCTCGGCGAGACGATCGCCGTCGCGATGGTCCTGTCGACCGCGGCCGGCATCTCCCTGCGCATCCTCAAGCCTGGCGGCAACACCTTCGCCGCCAACATCGCGAACACCTTCGGCATGGCCGGCAACACCGGCCGGGGCGCGCTCATCGCCTCAGGCCTGGTGCTGTTCGTGATCACTCTCCTCGTCAACATGCTCGCCCGGGCCATCGTCGCCCGGCGCAAGGAGTTCGTGTGAGCGCCCTTAATTCGTCGTCGTCGGCGCTGGCAGGCGTCTCCGCCGGTCGCAAGGCCAAGGACCGGATCATCCAGGTTCTGGTCTACGTCGCCTTCCTGCTCGCCGTCATCCCGCTCGTCTCGGTGCTGTGGACGGTGATCTCGAAGGGCGCCAAGCGCTTCGACCCGGAGTTCTTCACCCACTCCCTGAACGGCATCGGCGCCAACGACGCCGGCGGTGGCGCGTACCACGCGATCATCGGCACCATCGAGCAGGTCGCGCTGGCCAGCATCATCGCGATCCCGATCGGGGTGCTGACCGCCGTCTACCTGGTGGAGTACGGCAGGGACAGCCGGCTCTCCAAGACCGTCAGCTTCTTCGTCGACGTCATGACCGGCCTGCCCTCGATCGTCGCAGGCCTGTTCATCCTGGCGTTCTGGCTACTGCTGATCGGCTTCAGCTTCTCCGGATTCGCCGGCGCGCTGGCGCTGTCGATCCTGATGATGCCGACCGTCGTACGCGCCGCCGAAGAGATGCTCAAGCTGGTGCCGAACGACCTGCGCGAGGCGTCGTACGCCCTGGGCGTGCCGCGGTGGCGGACGATCTGCTTCGTCGTGCTGCCGACCGCCTTCACCGGCATCATCACCGGCGTCATGCTGGCCATCGCCCGTGTCATGGGAGAGACGGCTCCGCTGCTGCTCACCGTGTTCGTCACCTCGGCGATCAACAACAACCCGTTCGAGGGGCCGCAGATGGCACTGCCGCTCTTCATCTTCGACCAGGCCGGCCGGCCCAACGACACCGCGATCGACCGGGCGTGGGCGGCCGCGCTCACCCTGATCGTCCTCATCATGCTGCTCAACCTGGTGGCGCGCATCATCGCTCGCCTGCGCAAGCCCGTTTCCCGATAGGAGTAGTGCCCCCATGGCCAAGCGGATCGAGATCTCCGGGCTTAACGCCTACTACGGCAAGTTCCGGGCCATCGAGGACATCTCGATGACGATCGAGCCTCGCTCCGTGACCGCGTTCATCGGTCCGTCCGGGTGTGGCAAGTCGACCTTGCTGCGCACCCTGAACCGCATGCACGAGGTGATCCCCGCGGCGCGGGTCGAGGGCAAGGTGCTGCTCGACGACCTCAACCTCTACGGCTCGGAGGTGGACCCGGTCGCGGTACGCCGCGCGATCGGCATGGTGTTCCAGCGGCCGAACCCGTTCCCCACGATGTCGATTTTCGACAACGTGGCCGCGGGGCTGAAGCTGAACGGCGTACGCAGCCGTGGCCGCCTCGGTGAGATCGTGGAGAGGTCGCTGCGCGGGGCGAACCTGTGGAACGAGGTCAAGGACCGGCTGAACCGGCCCGGCGCCGGGCTGTCCGGCGGTCAGCAGCAGCGGCTGTGCATCGCCCGCGCCATCGCGGTGGAGCCTCAGGTGCTGCTGATGGACGAGCCCTGCTCGGCCCTGGACCCGATCTCCACACTCGCCATCGAGGACCTGATCGCCTCGTTGAAGGACCAGTACACGATCGTGATCGTCACCCACAACATGCAGCAGGCCGCCCGGGTGAGCGACACGACCGGCTTCTTCAACCTGGCCGCCCAGGGACAACCGGGCCGCCTGATCGAGATCGACGACACGAACAAGATCTTTACGAATCCGACCGAGAAGGCCACGGAGGACTACATCACCGGCCGTTTCGGTTGATCATCGCGATGGCGACGCCCGGACGGATCGAGGATTCCGTCCGGGCGTCGGCGTACGTGTCAGTGGAACAGGTCGATGATCCAGTAGGCGACGGCCGCGACGACGCCCGCCGCCGGGATGGTGAGGATCCAGGCGGTCACGATGTTGCCCGCCACGCCCCACCGGACCGCCGAGCGGCGCTTGGTGGAACCCACGCCCATGATGGCCGCGGTGATCGTGTGCGTGGTGGACACCGGCGCCTGCCAGATGAACGCCGTGGCGTACAGGATGCTCGCCGCGGTGGCC
This sequence comes from Actinoallomurus sp., assembly GCA_035643735.1. Classification (GTDB taxonomy): domain Bacteria; phylum Actinomycetota; class Actinomycetes; order Streptosporangiales; family Streptosporangiaceae; genus Actinoallomurus. Next base: position 2,370 of record DASQPY010000053.1, read on the forward strand.
TCGGCGGCGAAGCCCTTCGGCGGGTCGAGCTCGATCACCTTCCGGCCGAGTGTCCGCATGATCCGCCAGCCGCCGGCATAGGTGCCGAGCGACAGCACCGCGGCACAGATCAAAATGACCCAGACTGGAACATGGGAGTCCGACGCGTCCTGGTACCCGGTGGTGACCAGCGCGAGCACGATGATGCCCATGGTCTTCTGCGCGTCCTGCAGTCCGTGTCCGAGCGCCATCGCGGCCGCGGAGAGCGACTGGGCGATGCGGAAACGGCGGCTGACGCGCCCCGGGTACGCGTTACGGAAGAGCCACAGGATCGCGACCATCACGAAGTAGCCGAGGATCAGTCCGACCACCGGCGACAGCACCATCCAGAGCACGACCTTCTCGAGCACCTGGGCCCACAGCACGCTGCCGGAGGCGGCCAGGGCCGCCCCGATCAGGCCGCCGACCAGCCCGTGGGTGGACGAGGAGGGCAGCCCGTAGTACCAGGTGATGAGGTTCCACACGATCGCACCGATCAACGCGGCGGCGACGATCGTGAGTCCGTGCATGTCCTTCGGAGGGTCGATGATGCCGCTGCCGACCGTCTTGGCGACGCCCGTACCCAGGAAGGCTCCGACGAGGTTCATGACCGCGGCCAGCGCCAACGCCGCTCTGGGCGTCAGCGCCCGCGTCGAGACGGAGGTGGCGATGGCGTTCGCCGCATCGTGGAAGCCGTTGGTGTAGTTGAAGAACAGCGCGATGCCGACGACGACGATGAGGGCCGTTAGCTCCACGCCTGCGCATCCTTCCTTCGGTGCCGGGCGGCCGGCCCCGGTCGCGCCACGGTCACGATTCCTTGACCGCGATGGACTCGACCGTGTTGGCCACCTTCTCGAAGGCGTCGGCCGCCGCTTCGAGCTGGTCGACGACCTCCTTGAGCTTGAGCACCGTCAACGCGTCGTACTCGCCGCCGAACAGCTCGGCCAGCAGGCGACGGTAGACCTGGTCGCCCTGGTTCTCGAGACGGTTGATCTCGATCCAGTACTCGCTGAGGTCCTTCATGCCGCGCAGCCGCGGCATCGCCTCGGCCGTCAGCTCGGCGGCGCGTTCGAGCACCTCGACCTGGCCGACGACGTCACGGGGGAGCTCGTCGATCTTGTAGAGCACCACGAGGTCGGCGGCCGCCTCCATGAAGTCCATGACGTCATCGAGTGAGGAGGCGAGCCGGTAGATGTCCTCTCGGTCGAAGGGCGTGATGAAGCTTTCGTTGAGCCTGCGCATGATCGCGTGAGTGAATTCGTCGCCGGCATGCTCGCAGGCACGCATCTTCTCGGCGATCCCCTCACGGTTACCGCCGTCGCTGATGAGCTCCACGAGCAACCTGGCGCCAGTGACCAGATTGTTCGCGGAATCCGCGAACATGTCGTAGTAGCTGTCCTCACGCGGGGTGAGTCGGAATCGCACGTCCTTCTCCTGAAGTGCGGGAACAGTCCGCAGAGGATGCTACGGCTAACCAGCAGGAAAGCGAACCTTCGCCCCCAAGTTACCGGCAACGTACCCTCCCGTTGAGGCACGTTCGTCCGCGTCGTCGGTGGTCACACAGTGTGCCCGGCTCGCTTTGCCCGGCACAGATCAACCCAAACGATCTGTTGAAAGTTACCCCCGGGGGGTATATAGTACGGCTCATGCACGGGTACGCGAAGGACAAGGACGCCTACCTGACCCGGTTGCGACGGATCGAGGGTCAGGTGCGCGGTCTGCAGCGCATGGTCGGCGAAGATGAGTACTGCATCGACGTGCTCACGCAGGTCTCGGCGGTGACGCGTGCGCTCCAGTCGGTCGCGCTCGGGTTGCTGGAGGACCACCTCGGCCACTGCGTCGCGCAGGCCATCGACGAGGGCGGCCCCGAGGCCGAGGAAAAGGTCAAGGAGGCCTCCGCCGCCATCGCACGGCTCGTCCGTTCGTGAAAATGATCACACTTTGACGAATCTGCTCCAGATCACCGCCGTCCCGTCGCCGTGGCCGCCTCCGCACGCTCACGGAGACGCCGGCCACGACGGCGATCACGACTCGGCTACGCGACCGATCCCGAGCACCATGTCGATCTCATCGACCGTCAGCGGCCGTTCGGCCGACGCGACGGCGCTGAGCATCTCTGAGTAGAGCTCGATCTCATCAAGCGCAACACGATCGTGGACGCGCAGATCCACATTTGCTTGACGCACCGCGTCCACCTCCGCTCGTCCCCACCTGTTGACGAGGCTACGCGTCGTCGGCGGATCCGCACATGACCCAAGAGGACCATTCGGCAGCCACCCCACCGGGGTGGTTCTGGCCTGTTTGGGGGTCTACCCGGGGGTCTGGTCGGGTGACCGCCGTGGCCCGTTCGGATGAAGCTCCTGGAGCAGCCGGCCGCCCTCGGACGCGGGCAGGTCCCGTACGCTCAGCCGCGCGACAGCGGCCGCGCTGACCTGCGCACTCCCGAGCCGCGACGCCTGGCGCGCGACGATCTGGTCGAACATCCGGCGTACGGTGTCGGCGAACGCGAACGCCGGGTGGTTGCGCATGCCGCCGAACCGGTCCAGCAACTCGACGCGGAGCTCTTCGTCGAGCATGTACAGGTCGCGCTCGGCCAACCGGGAGAACAGCTGGACGAGCTGCCGGTCGGTCGGCTCACGGAACTCCACGATCGCCCCGAACTCCGCGCGGAAGCCCGGGTTGGCGAGCAGGAACCCCTCCATCTCGTCCGGCAGGGCGGTACAGATGACCATGAATTTGTCGCGCCGCTCGGCCATGAGCCGCGACAGCTCGTCGACCGCCGCGGGCATGCGGTCGAGCAGGTAGGCGTCCTCGATCAGGAGCACGCCGCCGATGGCCCGGTCGACACGGGCCGCGACCTTCGCGGCGGCGTCCTCGCCGGCGAAGTCACGCGCCCCGCACACCAGGAGATGCCCGGTGTCGAGGAGGTTCAGAGCCGCGTAGATGCCGCCGATCAGCCCGGCGACGGTGGCCTTGCCCGTCCCCGGCCGGCCGAGGAAGATCAGGTTCCGGCTCGGATTGCCGGACGGCAGCCCGCGCGTCGCTCGCTCGGCGGCCAGCCGGGCCTCGGCGACCAGGCCACCGACGGTCCGCTTGACCTCCTCCAGCCCGATCATCTCCTCGATGCCGCGCAGGAAGCCGTCCACGTCGCGCGGGGGCCGCAGGGCCGGCTCGATCTCCTCGGCGACACCGGCGAAGTCCACCGGCGCCAGCACCATGCGGTCCCGCGGTGCCCCGGACCGCTCGAGATGCCGGGCGACCGCCAGGTCGAGGTACGCCTCGACGAGCCGCGCTCCGGCGAGGTCACCCCGACCGCTCAGCCGCGACAGATCCGTACGTACGACGTCGAGCCCCGAGGTGTTGATCGTCACCCGCCGCTCGTCCGCCAGGACGTGCGTCAGCGCGAGCCGCGCCTGGACACCCGACAGGTCCGGCAGGCGGAAGACGTCGAACATCCTGGTCAGCTCGGGGAAGCTTTTCGCCATGCGGGCGTAGGAGTCCGGCTCGCAGGTCGCGATCAGCACCGTCCTGCTGGAGCGGGCCCGGGTCACGGCGGAGGCGACCTTCGCGGGGTCGGCGGCGTCCAGGACGGCCCGGTCGAGCCGCTCGAACAGCAGCGGCGGGCCCTTGCCACGCAGAATCGTCTCCACCGTCGTCGCGTGGTCGCCGCGCAACCCGCCACCGTCTGCGGTACGGACGGAGCCGTCACCCACCCCGGCGTCGGCAAGCGTACGGGCGATGAGGCGGGTGAGCCGTCGCTGCCCGGTGTGGGGGTCACCGACGAGAAGCAGCGCGGGAGCCGTATCGCCCGGGGTCGAGACCTTCCTGCGCAGTTCGCCGAACAGCTCACTGGCGTCGTCGGCGTCGGAGAGGAACCGCACACCGAAGTGCTCGGCGACCCTGGGCATCGGCGCGGGCACCGGCGGCGGCGCGATCTGGTCCACCGGGCGTTCGGGCATCGGGGCGGCACCGAGCAGACCGCCCATCATCGTCCCGGACATGATGCGGGTGCCGGGATGATCGACCGGCATGGGCGGCTCGGGGCGGGCGGGTGACCTGGGTGGCGCGGGCGGGGCCGTGTTGTGGACGTCCTCTGGACGTCGGGCCCGGGAAGGGCCCGAGGTCACGGGAGAGGGCGGCACGATCGGGATCGACCCGCTGTCGGCGCGCGTCCCGCCGATCCAGTCGACGTAGGTGGCGCTGTACCCAGGACCTGCTGGAGAGTCGAGCGGATCCAGCATGGTGGCGTCGTTCACTCGCTCGCCGGCCGAACCCATCATCGTGACATCCCCGGGCACGCCCGTACCGGCATCCTCGGCAGTGCTGTCGTCGTGGGTGCCGTAGCGGGGAGTGCCGTTGGGGGGACCGCCGTCGTCCGGAGCGCCGTTTTCGGGCGCGCCGTCTCCGGGAGTACCGCCAGCTGGTGTTGAGCCGTTGTCGGGGACTGTGGCGTCGTCGTCCTCGCCGCTCTCATCACCGCCGACGCCCTCACCCGAGGCCACAGCCCCGCCGGCGAGCGCGGTCCCCTCATTGACGGCCTGGATCACGCCGGGAAAGGAGCCGCTTTCGACGACGGTCTGGTCGTCACCGAAGGCACTCTCGTCAACGATGGTGTGATCCTCGTCGCCGACGGTGACGTCCGTCGAGCCGCCGGCCGCGGAGACGTCAGGAGAGCCGTCGGCCGCTCTCCGAGTCGGCATCGCGGACGGCGGAGGCATCGCCTCAGGCTCCGCGCTCCCGGACGCGGATACCTCGGAAACCACGCTCTCGCTCGCCCCGGCAGAGCCCGGCGCCGCACCACCGGACGAATCCTGTGACACGTCCCCAGACGAGCCCTCCGGTACGGGCATCGCCGGCCCGTCCCCGTCACGTCCTACGCCCTCCGACCACGGCACCGCCTCAGGCGGCGAGCCCGGCGGATCCGACTCGGCGTCTCCGCTCGCTGACCAAGCCGCCGCGCCGAGCGCGGCGGGCACCACGTCTTCCCCCGTCCCCGATGAAACCTGCGGCGTGGAGGGGGGCGCCCCACCCATGTCACGCACCTCGAACCCCGACCGAGCCGCCATACCGGGCGGCGGGGCGGTCGGCCCGGCTGTCTCGGGATCCTCGCCTTCAGACCCACTCG
>DASQPY010000054.1:0-4877 GCA_035643735.1 Actinoallomurus sp.
CGACCCTGGACGAGCTGAAGCAGCAGGTGCGGAAGCTCGCCGGCACCGACCTCGGCATGCACTCACCGCGCTGGCTCTCCCGCTTCGGCGACGCCACCCGGCTGGCCGACCGCTACCGGGTCGGCCGGGTGCTGCTGGCCGGCGACGCGGCGCACATCCACCCGCCGACCGGCGGGCAGGGGCTCAACCTCGGTATCCAGGACGCGTTCAACCTGGGCTGGAAGTTGGCCGCCGAGGTGGGCGGCTGGGCACCGGAAGGGCTGCTGGACAGCTACCACACCGAACGGCATCCGGTGGCCGCCGGCGTGCTGGACAACACGCGCGCGCAGATGCAGCTGATGTCCGTCGAGCCAGGTCCCCAGGCAGTGCGCCGGCTGGTGTCGGAACTGATGGATTTCGAGGAGGTGAACCGGTACCTGATCGAGAAGATCACTGCGATCGGGGTCCGCTACGACTTCGGCGAGGGGCATGAACTGCTCGGCCGGGGGATGCGGGACGTCGAACTGAAGCGGGGGCGCCTCTACGAGCTGATGCGCGGTGGCCGCGGGCTGCTGCTCGACCAGACCGGCCGGTTCTCGGTGGCGGGCTGGGCAGAGCGGGTCGACCACGTCGTCGACGTCAGCGAGGAACTGGACGCGCCCGCGGCGCTGCTGCGGCCGGACGGCCACGTGGCGTGGGTCGGCGAAGACCAGGCGGATCTGCTCGGCCAGCTGCCCAAGTGGTTCGGTGCGCCCGTCAACTGAATGCGCAGTCCGGCCGAGCTTCAGCAGCCTCTTCGCGTTGCCGTAAGCGATCTTGGACCGATCGTCTTCGCCGATGTCGCACGTCTCGATTTTGACGCCCGCCTTGATGGCGTACGCCTCTTCCAGCGCTATCTTCCGCAACTGGAGACTGCCGTCTACCTGCGCTACTGCGTGGCGCGCGCCATGCGCGCGCTGTCCGCGCGGGCTCCAAAGGATCACCCGGCAGGTCTCCCGCGGGAGCGGGCGGATTAGCGTGGCCTGACGCCGTTCGCGACCGAGCGGGCGGGTGCCGGGTAAGGGCGGTGATCGTGGTGGATGCCGACGCGTTGCGCAGGCTGGGTGACGAACGGATCGACTGGAGGTTCAAGGGGATGCCGGCCGATGCCGACGGCATGACCGTCGCCGAGCTGGCCGCCGAGCGCCGGAACCTGTTCGACGGCGGTTTCCACCCGCCGCTGGTCGTCCTGGACGCCGGAGCCCTCGAACACAACCTGACGACGATGCGCGACTGGTGCGAGCGTCACGGAGTCCTGCTCGCGCCGCATGGCAAGACCACGATGGCGCCCCGGCTGTACGCGCGGCAGCTGGAGCTCGGCGCCTGGGGCATCAGCGTCGCCAACTTCGCCCAGCTCCGTGTCGCACGCGCCTTCGGCGTCCAGCGGGTGCTGGTCGCCAACGAGCTCCTCGACCCCGCCGGACTGCGATGGGTGGCCGGGGAGCTCGCCCGCGACCCGGAGTTCCACCTGCTGTGCTTCGCCGACTCCGTACGCGGCGTGGAGCTCATGGCGGCCGCGCTCCAAGGCACCGCCCGGCCCGTGGACATCCTCGTGGAACTCGGCGCGTCCGGCGGACGGGCCGGCGTGCGCGACGTCGCCACCGCCGAGGCGGTCGCCGTCGCGGTGGAGGCGGCACCCGGACTCCGCCTCGCCGGAGTCGCCGGCTACGAGGGCGCCGTCGGGCACGGGACGTCGCCGGAGAGCCTGGCCGCGGTCGACGGTTACCTGCGCGACCTGCGCGCCCTGGCCGAGCGCCTCGACCTGCCCGACGACGCCATCCTGAGCGCGGGCGGCAGCGCCTTCTTCGACCAGGTCGCGGACGTCTTCGACGGCACCCGCACAGTGCTGCGCAGCGGCGCGTACATCACCCACGACGACGGCTTCTACCGCGACGTCTCCCCGCTCGGCCGTACCGAGGGACCGCCTTTCGTGTCCGCGCTGCACGCCTGGGCGCAGGTGACCTCCCACCCCGAGCCCGGTCTGGCGCTGCTCACCCTGGGCCGCCGGGATGTCTCCTTCGACCAGGGCCTGCCAGAGCCGCACTCCGTACGCCACGCCGACGGCACCCGCTCACCCGCGACCGACAGCAGGCTGACCCAGCTCAACGACCAGCACGCGTTCCTCGAGCTCGGGCCGGACACGAAGGCGGAGGTCGGCGACTGGGTGGACTGCGGGCCGTCCCACCCGTGCACGGTCTTCGACAAGTGGCAGCTACTGCCGGTCGTGGAGGGCGACACGGTGGTCGACCTGGTCCGCACCTGGTTCTGATCCCCCTTCTGTTCGCCTCACGCGCGCGGTGGACAAAAGGTCTCGGTCAGGCTTCGGCTACGCGTCCGGTGTGCGACGACGTCGGTGCTGTCGGCGTACTGGTCGACGGTGCCGGTGACCGGCAGGGCGCGCACGGCCGGGTCGGTGATGGTGCCGAGCAGCGCCTCGGTGAAACGTTCGGCGTGCAGGACGCGGAAGGGCCGCTGGTGGTACGGCCGGGTGTGCGGGTCGACCGGCGGGGTGAGCCCCAGTCCGTTGTGCAGCCGCGCGACGCTCTCGTAGGCGGCGGACAGCCGGCGTTCGCGGTCCCGCCAGGTGGTCGCCGCGAGGGCCGCGGTGAGGCCGGGCACGAGCCGTGTGCCGGTGGGCGACCGGGCGAACGCGCTGCCGAGCCACTTTCCGTACGGCGGATAGCGGCGTGTCATGAGCAGCGTGAGCCGCATCAGGTCGCGTACCAGCCGGGCGCAGGTGACCGCCGAGCCGAGCTCGTCGCCGACCTCACCGCTTCGCCCGACGAACGCCTCCTCCTGGCTCACGCGCCACCACTGGCAGGCCAGCACGTAACGCCACACGTCATCGGGGTACCAGGCCAGGAGCCGGCGGGCCGTCGTGAGCCGTCCGAGTCCGTCGTGGAACACCTCGCCGGCGGTGATCTCGGCGAACGCCTGCGACGAGGTGGCCAGCCAGTCGAACAGCGTGACACCGGCGAGCGGGTCGAAGCCGAGGTGGCCGGTGAGCCAGCCGCGAAGCTCGGCCACGACCACTCCGTGCCGGATGGGCCCGTCGGCCGGTGTCATGTGCCGGGTATCTCCGCCGCCGACCGGCGAGAGGTTCGTGTGATAGCCGAGGAACGTCGCCGGTAGCCGCTCGGCGAGCATGGTGTCGATCGCCTCGCCATACCGGTCGATGTCACCCGCGCCCAGCAGGAGCAGGAGGCGCGGTCCCCAGTCGTGGTCGATGGAGCGTTCGGTGTCGAAGCCGAGCACTTCCGACCCGGTCCCGATGAGGGCGGCGGTATGTCTCAGCGGGCCGAAGTGACGATTCAGCAGCGGTTGTACCGCTTCCCGGTAGAACCGCCGTGACAGCTCCAGGCCGCCCACGTGACCTTGCTCCACGGCATCCATGATCGCCGTGTGCACGGCGTGGGGTCGATCGGTTATCCGACCCGCGGAGAGCGGCGGGCGGAACGGTCAGGTCGGCGCCGGGCCGGGGGATTAGGCTGGTGATCATGATCGGCGAATGGCTGCGGGACGCGCGTGCGGTCACCGTGCTCACCGGGGCGGGCATCAGCACCGAGAGCGGCATTCCCGACTTCCGAGGCCCGCAGGGCGTCTGGACGAAGGATCCGAAGGCCGCCGCGATGGCCACCATCGACGTCTACCTCTCCGACCCCGAGGTACGCCGCCGCTCGTGGCGCTCGCGCCGCGACCACCCCGCCTGGGGCGCGGAGCCGAACGCCGGGCACCGGGCGCTCGTCGACCTGGAGAGGTCGGGGCGGCTGCGCGCGATCATCACCCAGAACATCGACGGGCTCCACCAGCGAGCCGGCTCGGACCCCGGCCTGGTCATCGAGGTGCACGGCACCATGCTCGACGCCGAATGCCTCGTCTGCGGGCTGCGTACGCCCATGCCCGAGGTCCTCACCCGTGTCGACCTCGGTGAGGACGACCCGCCGTGCCTGACGTGCGGCGGGATCCAGAAGTCCGCGACGATCTCGTTCGGGCAGGCGCTGAGGCCGGAGGTGTTCGCCGCCGCGGAGCGGGCGGCGCGTGATTGCGACGTGTTTCTCGCGGTGGGGTCCTCGCTCGGCGTGCAGCCCGCCGCGGGGCTCTGTCTGGAGGCCGTCGAGCGTGGCGCGCGCCTCGTCATCATCAACGCCCAGGAGACGCCCTACGATCGTCTGGCCGACGCCATCGTACGGAAGCCGATCGGCCAGACCCTTCCGACTCTCGTGTCAGAAGCTTGTTGACGGCGAATTCCAAGCGTGTGGTTTATGACCTCTTCCGTTTCGGGGGCTCTAGGTGTCATGCTCTGACCGACCACATAACAAGGAGAGTTCGATGGGTGACCCCGGGGACGACGGACTCCCCTCCCTGCATGCTGGGGACAGGGTCGCGGTCGTCGCCCCGAGCGGTCCAGCCGACCCTGTCCGGCTCGAGCAAGGCTGCGCCGTGCTGCGAGGGCTCGGGTTCGAGGTCAGCGTCGGCAAGCACGCTCTGGACCACAACCCGTCCGGGCTCACCTACCTCGCCGGATCCGACGCCGAGCGGGCCGCCGACCTGCAGGCCGCCTGGTGCGACCCGCGGATCTCGGCGGTGTTCTGCGCGCGCGGCGGCTACGGCGCCGTCCGCGTCCTGGACCATCTCGACTGGACCGCTCTGGGCGACGCGAGGCCGAAGCTCCTGCACGGGTCCAGCGACATCACCGCCCTGCACGCGGCCTTCGGCCGCCGGCTGTCCGTGCCGACCTCGTTCGGGCCGATGGTCTCCTTCCTCGCCGACCGCGATGCCGAGGAGCTCGCCGACCTGCACGACGGCCTGTTCGGCCAGGGCATGACGGTGGAGGGAACACACGCGCTGCGCGGTGGACA
>DASQPY010000055.1:0-7153 GCA_035643735.1 Actinoallomurus sp.
GTTGCTGCTCAACCAGTGGGCCAACGTCGTGCGGTGGGAGCTGCGTCCGCGCATGTTCCTGCGCACCACCGAGTTCCTCTGGCAGGAGGGCCACACCGCGCACGCCGACGAGGACGACGCGATGCGCGAGACCATGTGGGCGCTTGGCGCCTACGCGGGCGTGGCGCGGGAGCTGGCGGCGATCCCGGTGATCGAGGGTGAGAAGACCGCGAGCGAGCGGTTCGCCGGCGCGGTGCGCACCTACACGATCGAGGGCATGATGCGGGATGGGCGTGCCCTGCAGTCCGGCACCTCGCACTACCTCGGCACCAACTTCGCCAAGGTCTTCGAGATCCAGTACCAGGACGAGGAGGGCAAGCTCGTCCATGCCCACACCACGTCCTGGGGCCTGAGCACCCGCATGCTCGGCGGCGTGATCATGACCCACGGCGACGACAAGGGCCTGGTCCTGCCGCCGCGCATCGCGCCGTACCAGGTCGTGATCGTGCCGATCGGCCGGGGGGACGCCGCCGAACGCACGATTCCGGCGGCGCGCGAGCTGGCGGCGAACCTGAAGCAGGCCGGCATACGCGTGCACGTGGACGACAAGCGCCCGCAGCTCTCGCCGGGCTTCAAGTTCAACGACTGGGAGATGCGCGGCGTCCCGATCCGGCTCGAGCTGGGCCCGCGCGACCTCGACGGCGGCGTCGTCACGCTGGCCCGCCGCCTCGGCGACCAGGGCAAGGAGCAGGTGCCGCTGGACCAGGTGGCCGAGCTGCTGCCCGGCATCCTCGAGGATTTCCAGGCGTTCCTGTACGACCGGGCGGAGCGTTTCCGCGACGAGCACATCGCCACCGTCGAGAGCTGGGACGGTTTCCCCGAGCAGGTCTCGACCGGCTGGGCCCGCGTGTTCCACTGCGGGCGCACCGACTGCGAGGACGCGATCAAGGCCGACACGGCCGCGACGCCGCGCTGCATCCCGACCGAGGCTCCCGCGGAGCAGGGCACCTGCTTCCGCTGCGGCGAGCCGTCCGCGTACGGCAAGCGCATCCTGTTCGGCCGCTCCTACTGAGCGATCATGGTCGCCGGGGCGGCCGGTAGGCCAGCCGTCCCTCGCGTGCGCGCCTGCGCGTCAGCAGCGGCTGGATGAACCACGCCCAGGAGCTCAACGCGATGACGCCGGCGGCGGTGACCGCCGCGAGCCAGGAGGAGAAGAAGCCGCTGGCGGCGACCGCGATGGCGCTGGCCGTCGAGACGGTCAGAGAGATCGCGCCCGCGATCTCGTAGCGGTTGGAGCAGCTGACCACCACGTCCTTGCGACCGGAGTGGAACAGGACCCGGTGCTGGGCGGCGGGCGCGATGAAGCAGATGGACGCGCACGCCGCCGTGACCAGTGAGAGGTAGTACACCCAGCGTCCCACGTGGCTGACCTTGGCGAAGCGGCTGGAGAACGGCAGCGTCAGCAGGAAGGCGAACAGGAACTGCACGCCCGCCACAATGACGCGAAGACCCTGGAGCAGCTCGACGAGCTCCCGGTCGAGACGCTGCTTCGGCGTCTCGCTGGGGTTCGGCTCCACGGCTGCTCCCGGGTCTTCGTCATCGTCCCGGTGCGTACGGGGCGTTAGCTGGCGACCGCGAACTCCTCCAGGCCCTCATCCGTGGACTGCTCCGGCGCGGGCTCGGGCGCGGGGCGCACGGACTCGTAGACCTTGACGGTCTCTTTTGCGATCCGTTCCCAGGAGTAGCGGGCTCGAACCCGGTCGACGCCACCGATCCCGAGCGCCGCCAGGTGGGTCTCCTCGGCGAGCAGGCTGCGGATGCGGTGTGCCAGCTCCGCCGGGCGACCGGGCCGGACGTAGACGCCGGTGACGTCATCGATCACCGTGTCGAGGTGGCCGCCGACGGCCGTGACGACGACCGGGGTGCCGCAGGCCATCGACTCGACCGGCACCCGGCCGAACGACTCGTAGGAGGGCATGCTGACCGTCAGGTCCACCGACCGGAGCAGGCCGGGAACGTCGGAGGCGTCGACCCGGCCGAGGAAGGTGACGCGCTCGGCCACTCCGGCCTCCTTGGCGGCGATCCGCAGCCGGTGGACGTCCTGGTCGCCGTCGAGGTCCTCCGGCGACGGGCCGCCCGCCAGCACCAGCTCGGCGTCGGGGATGCGGGCCAGTGCCTGGATGACGGTTCGCACACCGTGCCCGGCGAGGTGGCCCGACAGCATCAGGATCCGGGGCGTCTCGCTCCGCGGCAGCAGGGCGCGGCCCTGCGGCTTGAACTTCTCGCTGTCCACACCGGAGGGCACCGCGGCGATCCGCGGCCGGGCGACACCGAGGCGGGCGAGCTCGGCGCTCTCGGTCTCGGTGGTCGCGATGAGCGCGGCGACGCCGCGTCCGATGGCCCGCTCCATCCGCAGCCGGGCCGGCGAGGTGTTCCCCTCGCTCCTGGCCTCGAGAGAGGCAAGACCGTGGAAGCTCTGGACGATGGGGATGTCGAGGCCGTTGGTGGCCGAGAGCGCGGCCAGGCCGCTCAGCCAGTGGTGCGCGTGGATCACGTCGGGACGCTGGTCCGCCAGGCGCTTGGCCAGTTTGTCGGCGAACTCCCGGATGTGGCTCAGCACCTCCTGCTCCGACATCGGCAGGGCGTTGCCCGCGGAGATGAACTCCACGTTCACGCGGGGGGCGAGGCGGACCCGCTCACCGGAGCCGAGCCCGTCGCGGCGCGTGTAGACGGTGACCTGATGTCCCTGCCGGCCCAGTTCGCGGGCGAGCTCGGTGACGTGGACGCGAAGGCCCTCGTGGGAGACGGATCGGGAGGCGACCGGGCTGATATGTGCGCAGACCATGGCTATGTTCATCGGGCTGACTCCTGAAAATCCCTGGGATGGGGGTTCATGTGCGTGGCCGTGCGGGCGTGGGCTCCTCGTCCGGCGAGAGGAGGAAGGTCCACGGGGCGGCCAGAGCGGAGATATGAGCGCGTGCCCTCGTGACCGAAGAGCAGGGATGCGCGCCCCGCCGCCGGACGGAGGCCCGGTGCGGCGGTGAAGGAGGAGTAGGCGTGCGTCAGCCCAGCGATGGCGATATGGCTAGAAGTACGCATGCACACCCTCCGGGAACCGAGAGCGGGTACGCCGCTCTCCCGTGGTGTGCCTGCGTCTTAGGCACGGTTACTTGTCTAACCCTTTACCTGTGCAAGGGGTGTCTAAACCCGGCTCCGCGATCTTGTCCGGAAATCTTTGGCGTACGCCAGGTCAGCCTGTTACCCGGAGCGCGAGCATCGACACGTCATCGCGCAGGTCACCGCCGCAGAACTCCAGCAGTGCCGCTTCGACGGCCACAGCCAGGTCCGCGACCGGCCGGTCGGCGTGGGCGGCCAGGATCTCGATGAGGCGCTCGTGCCCGAACCTCACCTGTGCCGGGTCGGAGACCTCGGGCACTCCGTCGGAGTAGAGGAACAGCGTGTCTCCCGGATCGAGGTCGAGGCGCTCCACGCCGACGCCGAAGTCGTCCTCGAAGAGACCGAGCGGGATGCCGCCGCCACTCGTCGTACGGATGAGGCCGTCGCGCCGGATCAGGATCGCCGGGGGGTGCCCGGCACTGCCGATCGTCATCGACAGGCCCTCCTCCCGCGGCTCGAGATAGGCCATGACGGCGGTGACGAAGCGCTCATCGTCGATCAGCGCTTCGTTCATCATCGACAGGACCTCGGCGGGCTTGGGGTTCCATCGGGCAAGCAGCCGGATGCCGTGCTTGGCGCTCGCGGTCACGGCCGCGGCGTCCTCTCCCTTGCCGCACACATCGCCGAGGACCAGGCCCCAGCCCGAACCGGTGCGGAAGACCTCGTAGAAGTCACCGCCGAAGCCGGTGTCACGGGTGGCCGGGTGGTGGCGGCCGGCCACCTCGGCGCCGGGGATCTGAGGCAGCTCGGGCGGCAGCAGCCCGGCCCGCAGCCGGTCGGCGACCATCGCGCGCCGGCGGTAGCGCCGGCCGGCGCGGATGACCAGGGCGAGGTTGCGGGCGAGCCGCTCGACCAGGCCGAGGTCCATCAGGTCGAACGGACCCTGCTCACCGGACACGGTGAGGGTCAGCGCGCCGTGGCACCGCTCTCCGTCGTCCAGGGGCACACAGATGAGTGACGACGCCTCGATCAGGCCGCAGACCGGAGGTCCGGACGGGCTGGTGCCGAGGGCGTTCAGGTCGTCCAGGTGGGCCTGGAGTACGGACCGGCCGGACGCTTGAACCAAGACCGGCAGAGTGCCGGGGGCTGGGTCGAGGTCCTCGAGCATGCGGGCGACCTCGGTGCTGCGCTCGTCGTCCGGGCCGATCACCACGTTGCGCGTCAGCAGTTCGTCGCGCTCGAGGTCGACGAAGACCCAGTCGGCGAGTTCGGCGGCGAGCAGCCGCGCGCAGCGGCGTACGGCCACGGACTCGGTGAAGGACTCCTCGTCGAGCAGCATGCCGGTCGCGGTGGAGAGCACGTCCATGCGATGGACCACCGTGGCCACGGCGTCATCGGTCGCGGTGACCTGCTGGGGGAGGTCCTGTGCCGCGGGCTCGCGCGTCGAGGGCGCGGTGGCCGCGACCACGAGCGGGTCGGGTTCTCCGGTCACCCAGATCCGGGCGAACGTCACGTCCACCTCGACCGGGCCGTGCCCGGAGAGCAGCCGCACCCGGGAGCGCTGACGCCGGCCGGAGTGGAACACGCCGGCCACGTGTGAGCCGACGGTCGCCCGCGTCGCCAGGTCGCAGAACATCGGGAACGGCTTGCCGGTGAGGTATCCGGCCGAGGATCCGAGCAGGGCCCCGGCCTGCCGGTTGACCCGCCGTACGGTGCCGTCGCGCTCCAGCAGGAAGAGCGGCACGGGCGCGTCCTGGAAGACGGTGCGCAGCAGCCGCCGCTCGCTGTCGGCCGCATCGTTCTTCGCCTGGGCCAACGTCTGGGTCGCGCCGGCGGACTGGAGTGCCGCCACGGCCCGGTCGAGGTCGGCGAGGGCGGCCTCCAGCAGCGCGCCGCGGTCGGCGTCGGGCAACAGGGCGGCACTGTGGAGCTCTCCGGCGCGAGCCTCCAGGGCGTCAGCCTCAGTACGGAGGGATTCGGGACGGAGAGATTGGGGTTCGTGCTGGTCGGAAATGCTGCCCTCCGGCTCGCAGGGTCGAGGTCCGCCGGTCGGAAATCCTCCGGCTGCCCGTACTCTAACCGCCTGTCAAAGCCCCCGGCGAGCAGCTGACTAGCGGTGACCAAGGCCCTCCGCGCGGTGGCCGGAGACGATCCGCT
Organism: Actinoallomurus sp.; assembly: GCA_035643735.1. Classification (GTDB taxonomy): domain Bacteria; phylum Actinomycetota; class Actinomycetes; order Streptosporangiales; family Streptosporangiaceae; genus Actinoallomurus. Next base: position 5,254 of record DASQPY010000055.1, read on the forward strand.
GGGCGATCGCCGTCAGTTTGACGTGACGGGTCTGGGAGATGCGCTTCAGCTCGTTGAACGCGGTGTCCGCGTCGCAGCCCATCGCGTGCATCAGCACGCCCTTGGCCTGGTCGACGACCGAACGTGCCTCGACCGCCTGGCGCAGCTGCGTGGCGGTCCGGTGGGCGTCCTCATAGAGCCGGGTGTTCGACATGGCGGCGCCGCCCTGCGCGGCGAGCAGCGCGCCCACATCCAGCTCACGCCGGTCGAGAGCGCCCGGCGCCACGCCGTACATCGTCAGCGTCACGATCACCGGGCCGGTGCGGTGGAGGGTGTCGGCGAAACATCGGACGCCGCGCTGGAGGGCGAGCGGCGTGTAGTCGGGCCAGCGCGTCTCGGCGAGGGTGTCGGCGCAGAAGACGGGGATCTCGCCACTGGCCACCTCGAAGGTGGGCCCGGCCCGGCGCGAACACTGGATCTCGCTGAGATAGGCCAGATCGGGATGGGTGCCGACCTGGTCGATCGGCTCGGACGTGCGGCCGGCGCTCCAGCGTACGGCCGTGGCGCCGACACATCCCTGGACGGTATGCGTGGCCAGCTCGGTGACCCGCCGTAGCGCCACGGTCGCCGATGCCTCGTGCACGAGGCCGAGGCCGGCCACCTGGGCGGCGAGCTCACTGCTGATCTGCGGTTCGAACCCCACAGGGTTCACCGTAGCCGCTGCTCACGGGGAACCGTCTACGGAAGGACCACACCGGTGAGGGCCGAGGACTCGTCTCGGTCGGAGGTCAGATCCCCGATCGAGACGATGCCCACCGGCCTGCCGTCCTCGACGACGGGCAGCCGCCGGACGGCACGGTCGCGCATGAGCCGCAGCGCGGTGGCGGTCTCGTCGTCCGGGCTGACCGTCACGATGCCCGCGCTGCAGATCTCGGCGAGGCGCGTGCCGGTCAGGTCCCGTCCGTCGGCCACCGCGCGCACGACGATGTCGCGGTCGGTCAGAAGCCCGCAGAGCCTGCCATCCTGGATGACCAGGACTCCGCCGACCCCCTCGTCGCGCATGAGTCGTGCCGCTTCGGTAAGCGGAGCGTCAAGTGGCAGCGAGGGCGGCTCGGGCGTCATGACCTCACGGACCTGTCGCGCCATAGCCGAACTCCCTTCACCCGACATGCGCCGCTTACCCAAGCGCGCGGGTCTTATTCGAGAACTCTCCTGACACCTGTGTTAGAAGTCGAAGACCGATCCGGTCTTGTCGCGCATCACGCAGCTGTTCGGGAATTTCTTGGTGAACTGAACGGGCTGGCCCTGCCACTTGCCCTGAGCGGTCACGGTGACCGGTGCGTAGATCATGAAGCACGCCCGCGGATTCGTGTTGGCGGGCATCTGCGCCAGGTCGCCGCCGGCCTTGGCGACGTCAGCGCAGGCCTCCGCGGCCTTCGGGTGAGTGCCGCCCGCCGGGTTGCACTGGAGCGTCACCGTGCGCTCGGGCGAGGTGCCGGCACTGGTGTGGAGCACGAGCCGGGACCCCTGCGGGGCAGGGTTCGTGTTGAAGAACGCGATCGGCATCGTACGCGCGGCGCCCGAGCGGCCGGCCCTGCGGGTCGACGTCTGGTTGCTGCTCAGGTCCTGGGGCTCCTGCGCGGGACGTCCCACGCTACGGCCGGTGCCCCTGGGCGCGGGCGCGGCGGGCACGGCACCCTGCGGTGCGGTGCTGGCCGGTGCGGTCGTGCCCGGCGCCGTGGTGTCCGGTGCGGTGTTCCTCGGCGCGGCATCCCGCGGCCGCGTGGCCTGCTGCGCGGATTCTTGCAGCTCGGCGGCCTCCTTGAGGGCCTCCGCCGCCTCCGCCGGAAGCGCCGGGTCGTCGGCGTCGGCGAATCCGGCGTCCGCGCCGGTGCCCGGCCGCGAGGCCGGCTTGCTGCGG